>JAUXCJ010000188.1 GCA_030618965.1 Thiomargarita sp. | reverse complement strand
GCTTGGGAAGGAATTATTTGCATTATACTAATGAGTCCTTTCTTCATCATCATGTCAATTTTAGGTGGAATAACAGCTATATTATTTCGTACCTCGAAAAACCGTCATTTTGTGTTATCCGGTTTCCTATTGCTTCCCTATATGACGGCTCCCCTAGAAAACCAGTTTGAACTGCCATCAGAAATACGCACAGTCAATACACAAATTGAAATTAAGGCGGATTCAAATATTATTTGGAATAATATCAAACGAGTACCCTATATACAAGCTCAAGAACATTCGTTTAGTTTGACTCAATTGATTGGTTTTCCTAAACCCATAGAAGCCACTCTATCACACGAAGGCGTTGGTGCGATACGGCACGCCACTTTTGAAGGCAATGTGCTATTTATTGAAACCATCACCAGATGGGAACCAGAAAAAATACTCACGTTTTCAATCAGAGCCGATACGGAAAATATTCCCTCAATTACCTTTGACGAACATGTTACAGTTGGCGGAGCATTTTTTGATGTGCTTAACGGAAAATATGAAATTGAGCTGATTGACTCAAACCGAGCTATACTTCACTTAAGCAGTCAATATCGTTTATCGACACGGTTTAACATCTACTCTAGCTTATGGACTGATTTTATTATGAGGAACACTCAAAATTATATTCTGAATATAATCAAAACACGCTGTGAACATTGACAATAAGAACAATTTGGAAGCCGTTTAGTATAACGAAGTTGATGAAATAGTGCGAATTTTATTACTAGGAAAAACCATAATGACTCACAAAACCATCATAGACACATCTCGACGTAAATTTTTGAAATTAATCGGACAAGGTAGCACAGTAATAGGATTGCTCACCGGCTGCGCTTCTTCATTGTCAAAACCATTCGATAATTCATCAGCAACGAACTCGCTGGATCCATCGAAAACGGATTTGCCGCTATTAGCACCACCAAATGATGAATTGGATATCAAAATTGGACAAATGCTTTTAGTTGGATTTCGTGGCCTTGAAGTAGGCTATAATCATTCTATTGTGCGAGACATTCGGGATCATCATATAGGCGGAGTTATTCTCTTTGACTATGATATTGCCCAAAGAAGACCGGTGCGTAATATTAAATCGCCTCAACAAGTGAAAGAATTGGTTAGGGCATTGCAAGCGTATCAAGCGGATTTAGATCCGAATACACCTTTATTGATTGGGATTGACTATGAAGGTGGGATAATTAACCGATTACCTCAAAAATATGGTTTTCGAGCCACCGTCTCGCACCAATACCTTGGCTACAAAAATAATAGCAAACTCACATATCGGGAAGCTGAAAAGATGGCACAAACGCTGGCAAATCTCGGTATTAACCTCAATTTTTCCCCCGTGGTTGATGTCAATACTAATCCCCGTAATCCCATTATTGGTAAACTCAAACGTAGTTTTTCGGCTAATCCCTCGATTGTCACCAAACACGCACTTGAATTCATCAGAGCACACCACCGATACAACATACTTTGCACTATAAAACATTTCCCTGGTCATGGGAGTTCGACAGCCGACTCCCATCTAGGAGTCGTGGATGTTAGCCGGAGGTGGTCGAATATTGAACTTGAACCTTATAGGAAATTGATTAATACGGGTGTTGTTGATGGTGTTATGACAGCGCACGTATTTAATAACAGACTAGATAGCGACTATCCTGCTACCCTCTCTAAGCCTACGATCACTGGAATGCTGCGCGAACAATTGGGCTACAATGGAGTAATTTTTTCCGATGATATGCAAATGAAAGCCATTGCTAATCATTACGGCTTAGAGACAGCGATTCGCAAAACGATTGAAGCGGGTGTTGATATCATTGTGATTGGCAATAACACCGGAATATTTGAACCAAACATTGCCAGCCGAGTAGCAACTATTATTAAGCGTTTAGTTCAAAACGGCACCATCAGCGAAACTCGTATCGAAGCATCATATCAACGAATTCTTCGGCTTAAACAGCGGCTTTAAAAAAAACTCTTTATAACAATGGTTCGGACTATCAAAAAGTGTCTGAACCATTATTAAAGTTTATACTTTTTTAGTACATAATGACAAAACCGCATCCGCAGCCTCTTTATTAGCCGAAAGGCGCAAACGCTTATGTAAATCACCAAAGAAATTTTGTAAAGCTTCAACTTGGGCAGGATTATCCAACCAATGTAATACCGCCGCCCCTAACTCTTCTGGAATCACTTCATGTTGCAAAAATTCCGGTATCAAGCGTTGTTGAGCAAGCAAATTTGGTAATGAAAAATAAGGAACATTTACCAACAATTTAGCCAACCAATAAGTCAACTTAGCCATACGATAAGCCACAACCACAGGCCGTTTGAGCAACATCGCCTCCAAGCTTGCCGTACCAGAAGCCATTAATACCACATCAGCGGCAGCCATTGCTTCACGACTTTGCCCCGCTAACAAGGTTAATGGCAATTCTGGTTTTAATTCTTTAAGCTGTTCAAGAAACAACTTTTTTAAATCACTGTTAGCTAACGGCACAATAAATCGTAAATCAGGACGCTGTGTTAATAACCAAGTAGCTGTTTGCAAAAACGGAGGCCCTAATTGACGTACTTCATTCTCTCGACTACCAGGCAATAAAGCAACCAATATTCCATCCTTCGGTAAATCCAAACGTGTTCTAGCTGCTTGCCTATCTACTTCTAAAGGAATCTCATCAGCTAAAGAATGCCCAACAAATCGAACCGGAATATTATGTTTTTTATAATACTCTGCTTCAAATGGAAAAACCGTCAGCATCAAATCACAAGCGCGAGCAATTTTACGCAAACGATATTTCCGCCACGCCCACACCGAGGGGCTGACATAATGTACAGTAGGAATACCAGCAGCCTTCAACGCATATTCCAAACCGAGATTAAAATCTGGTGCATCAATACCAATAAAAACATCCGGAGGATGTTTTAGAAAATGATCGCGCAAACTATCACGACATTTTTTAATACGGAAAAAATGTTTAAGCACTTCCACCAAACCCATCACCGAAAGGGTTTCTAAAGGGAAATGACTTTGGAAACCTGCTGCCAGCATTTTAGGGCCACCAATACCTTCAATCAAGGCATCAGGATGCTTAGCACGTAGCGCATCAATCAGCCCAGCACCTAACAAGTCTCCTGATAACTCACCAGCAACAATACCAATACGCATATTTTTCTCAAAAAAAGCCCAGCGAAAAAAACTGGGTTTATATATTTTAAATAGTTCAAACTATTCTGGCCGCACAATGCCACGTTCCGATTTTTGTAAAAAATTTAGCATATAGCGGACATCTGTATGTTCTGTACTCAGTGCTTTAAGTGTTTCAACAGCTTGATTAATCGTCAATCCTTGCCGATAAATTATTTTATAAGCCTTGTATAAAGCCCGAATCGTTTCAGGACTAAAACCGCGACGTTTCAAGCCTTCCTTATTGATACTATAAGCCTTCGCACGATTACCAACCACCATCACAAATGGTGGAACATCCTTAGTTACCGCAGTACCGCCACCAGAAAAACTATGTTTTCCCATTCGACAGAACTGATGAACTAAAGTAAAACCGCCCAAAATCACATAATCTTCAATCTCTATATGTCCACCCAAGGTCGTCCCATTGGCGAAAACTGTCTCATTACCCACCAAACAATCATGAGCAATATGGCAATAAGCCATAATCCAATTATCATTTCCAATGCGCGTCACGCCGCCACCTTGCTGCGTCCCTCGGTTCAAAGTACAATATTCACGGATTTCATTACGATCCCCTATTTCCAAAGCACTTTCACGATCCAGTTCGGCTTTAAACTTCTTATCCTGAGGAATTTCTCCAACAGAAGCAAATTGATAGATTTTATTATCATGCCCAATTCGCGTCGGGCCTTTAATGACAACATGGGAACCTATCCAAGTACCCCCAGCAATTTGTACATCTGGGCCAATAACAGAATAAGGCCCAACAGAAACATCGCTATCTAATTCAGCTTTGGGATCAATCAACGCATGTTTATCAATCAACTTTAAATATCCCTTTTCATGCACATGAGTTCAGCACTGGCAACCACCTTACTATCGACTTTAGTAGTTCCAGAATACTTCCAGATACCATGACTATTGCTTAATAGTTTAACTTCAATCAGTAACTGATCTCCAGGCTCAACCGGTTGTTTAAAGCGAGCTTTATCCACTCCAACTAAATAATAGAGTGAATCATCTTCAGGTTCTGCTTTTGCAGTTTTAAAGGACAAAATACCAGTCGCTTGAGCCATAGCTTCAATCAATAAAACACCAGGCATCACAGGACGAAGTGGAAAATGACCTTGAAAAAATGGCTCATTATATGTCACATTTTTAATAGCAATCAACGACTCACCCACCGTGTAATCAAGCACTCTGTCGATTAACAAAAACGGATAACGGTGATGAAGATGCTCAAAAATTTGATGGATATCCATGCTATTCATAATTCAATTCATTCACTTTTTTCTAAAGTTTGTAAACGTCG
>JAUXCJ010000108.1 GCA_030618965.1 Thiomargarita sp. | reverse complement strand
GAGCAACAGTATGTGATAACGGCCAATACATTGTAGTGTTGACAAAGCCATATTCTCCACTAAAATCAGCACCGATGCTATCCATAGCCGCTGTAATTGCTTTGTTCCAATCTAAATTCTTAAAATAAGCCGCATCATCTTTGCCAAATAAATGTGTAATAACTAAAGTATTATTGCCCCTATCATAAGGCTGTTTACCACGCATAACTTTAAAAGGCCAGATACGAGCATTGGGATCATTGTAATCTCCAGAAAAGCTATTAATCGCCACAGGCTTTTTAGGATTGATTTTTTCATCCAATTGCGTATAGCGAATTTCTCCAGCGTACCAAGCATATTCAGGAATCACATTTTCTTGCCATTTAAATTCGCCTTTTTTGCTGCTATATGTAACTTGTCCCTCAGCATTCTTGATTTTAAATGGCTTACCGTCGGCTGATAAGCGTCCAGCTACTGACCAATCCCACCACATTTTCGTTGCAACACCTCCTCTAGCATAAGTAGGAATATGGCAAGTTTGACACGCCACTTTATCGGTATGATCATTGATTTTATTATTGATTGTTCGAGGATGCGGGGTAGAACCATGACAAGATTCGCAAGTTGCACGACTCTTATCATCACGACCAGGTATATCAATACCATGCGTATCTTTGGCAGTCAGAGTATAACGGCTACCTTTAATCTCATGATTTTCGGTACTATGGCAGCTAACGCAATTAAAATTCAGACCATCGCTGTCCATGTGAATATCTTCAAATATACTGGGATCAGTCAGCGAAGAATCCAGATCGCCATGTTTAACACCATCGCCACCACCTCCATAGAAATGACAAGCACCGCAAGTTTGTCGGCTAGTTTTACCAACCTGTTGCGCCACATTACTTAAATCTAATTCCTTATCCTGATAATTGGGATGACCAGCACCCATTGGAAACTTTTTATAAGTTCTAGTTCTATCATGACACACCAAGCAATCTACATTTTCCTCAGAACTGAAATCAAAATTATTATCTTTCCAACCATAGCCAATATGGCAACTGCTGCAACGCACATGGTTGCTAACAATAGAACCGCAAAAGCTGTTAATAATATTTTTTTTACCCAAGACTTCCTGATTTTTTGGGTGGGTAAATTCCCATAACCAGTGTTTAGTTTGATGCAATTGTTTAGCCGCTTCCGTGTGGCAAGTAAGACAAGCCCTAGTCACTTCAGGGCCAGTTTTAAATGGTTTTTGTAATACTTCAAATTTGCTATGATTGGCGGTAGAATTACCCTCACTGGCAGCACACACTTGCCATTGTGCAAATAATATAAAATATATTAAAACTAATAGTTTGTTATTTATAACTATTTTCATACTTCTCCTTTGAATGACATCTTTTTAGTTAAAAACTAATTATAGGTATTATACCTAATCTTTATAATTATTGTTTTTTTTATCCGGCGCCGCCAAGATAGTAGCGTAAAATGCAATATAAATTGTATAATGAATAGCACAAATTTTTCATAACACGCTATTCAACAAAGACATAAGAATGAATATTATTCACGGAACTTGGATTCCTAAAGCAAATGATGACTTTATTCAAAATGGTAATTTTTACCTTTGGGTAGAAACTTCATCTCCTTCAAGAATCCCAAAAACTTCAAATCTCCATCCTAACCATTTAACTTCAGACAAATTACGTAGTTTTATGGGAAGTTTATTAGCAATCCCCATTAGTCGCAATAGTAGTAATACTCGCCGCGCTAAAGATATTGAAACTAACTATTTTTTATTACCAACCGCCAAAAGTAAGCCATTACTATCACCAGAATTGAGCCGCTCTTTAGAAGTGGAAATCCCCAAAACCATCACTTTGCAATCTTGGACAATCAATTGTTTTTTAGTATCTAATCTTATTAAAACGTTAAGTGATATTCATTTTTTAGCTTCTTATAATAACGATGATATCCAACTTGGTAAGGATTTATTATTTTGGTGTCAATATACCCAATTTCTCAAAACTGTGATTCTGAAGGATCAATATATTCCAGCTTTAAAATACCGAGAAATTGCTACACGCACTAAAAGCAAATCTGCTAAAATTGAAATTTTTAGCGGTTGGCAAATTATTTCTGAACAATATGAAACTCATCTCAATCAAGCCGTTGAAACTATGCCGCTTGCTTGTGTTGTAGGTAGCGAAACAGCTACTAAAAAATCTTATGACAAAGAAACTTTATTACGTCATTTTTCAGAAGTTTTAGTAACAGACATTATTAGCCAGACTCCTATACCCGCAACTTTTGAAAAAAAGATTGCTAACTCATTAATCTATGAGTGTGTTTATCGTTCCCAAATTATTGCACCCGCCATTGGTGATGCCAAAGAAGAATATAAGCTTTGGCACAGTTGGCAACAAAAATTGCTCAATTCTCATGCTAACGCCAATTTTCATCTAGGTTTTCAATTACAAGAAGCCCAAACAGATGACGCTGATAATTGGCAGCTTGAATTTATCGCTATCTCAAAAAAAGACCCTTCCCTGAAATTAATGCTCAATGATTATTGGTTTCAAGCTCCAAAAGCTAAAAAATCCACGCAAACACATTTTGGTAAAGATTTTGAACAAGTTCTATTATTAAATCTTGGCTATGCTGCTCGTATGTATCCCAAAATTTGGGCTGGACTTGAAACTGATAAACCCACTGGACTAGCTTTAAAATTAGACGAAGCCTTTGATTTTATCAAAGAAAGTGCTTGGGTTTTAGAAGATGCTAATTATAAAATCATCGTGCCAGCATGGTGTACTCCAGAAGGTCGTAGACGCACTAAAATTCGTCTGAAAACTAGCAGCAATAGTGCCAGTTCTAAAAAAGGTAATAGCTATTTCGATCTCAAGAATCTGATTCAATATCGTTATGAACTATCTATTGATGGGCAAACCGTTACTAAAGAAGAATGGCAACAATTAGTAAATTCCAAAACGCCATTAGTACAATTTCGCGGGCAATGGATTGAATTAGATCAACAAAAAATGCAACAAATGTTGGAGTTTTGGCAAAAGCATGGTACTGAAACTTCCGAAATTGCACTCTCAGATTTAATGAAACAAGCCATCGAACAGGAAGATGAGCTTGAAGTTCAACATGATACTGCTTTAGCTTCCATGTTAGAAAAACTGTCTAACCACACGAAATTAAAGCCGATTGCTAATCCACGCGCCTTAAAAGGCAAACTTAGAGCCTATCAAAAACGTGGAGTTGCTTGGTTACAATATTTAGAACAACTCGGTTTAAATGCTTGCCTAGCTGACGATATGGGGCTTGGAAAAACAATACAAATCATTACCTTATTATTGCTAGATGCCAAATCTGAGAATAAAACGTTATTAATTGCCCCAACCTCGGTACTAAGCAATTGGGAAAAAGAGATTGAAAAATTTGCCCCTAAACTGCGAGTTTTAATACATCATGGTAGTAAGCGTAATAATCAGGAAAAGGCGTTTAAAGCGGCGGTAGCGAATTATGATATAGTCATCAGTTCATTTACCTTAGCAAGAAAAGATGCCAAACTTTTCAACAGCATAAAGTGGAAACGATTGGTTCTTGATGAAGCCCAAAATATAAAAAATCCCAAAGCCGCACAAACCAAAGCGATTTTAAAATTAGAAAGCCAACACCGCCACGCTTTAACTGGTACGCCAGTTGAAAATCGCCTATTAGACCTTTGGTCAATTTTTAACTTTTTGAATCCTGGCTATTTAGGCAAACAAGCCCAATTTAACCGCTCTTTTGAAATACCCATCCAAAGAGACAATGATCGGGTACAATCTACCACTTTAAAGAGATTGGTAGAACCATTTATTCTGCGTAGACTTAAAACTGATAAGAGTATTATCAAAGATTTACCAGATAAAGTCGAACACAAACAATATTGTAATCTAACTAAAGAGCAAGCCTCTTTATATGAAGCGGTAGTGAAAGATGTTGCCAACCAACTAGAAGCAGCAGAAGGCATACAACGCAAAGGCTTAATGTTATCTACCTTGATGAAACTCAAGCAAATTTGTAATCATCCGTAACAATTTTTACAAGATAGCAGCATATTTTCCCCAGAGCGTTCCCAGAAATTAGAACGACTAACCGAAATGCTCGAAGAAGTTATATCTGAACAAGAGAGCGTGTTAATTTTCACCCAATTTACTGAAATCGGTGAAAACTTACACAAATACCTGAAACAAAAGTTGAACTATAACAGCTATTACTTACATGGGCGCACCACCCGAAAGAAACGCGAACAAATGATTACCGAATTTCAAGCACCTGAAACACCACCTTCAATATTTGTGTTATCTCTAAAAGCAGGCGGAGTTGGTATCACCTTAACCAAAGTAAACCATGTGTTTCATTTTGATCGCTGGTGGAATCCAGCAGTAGAAGATCAAGCGACTGATAGAGCGTTTAGGATTGGACAACACAAAAATGTCTTTGTGCATAAATTCATTGCGTTGGGAACTTTAGAAGAACGTATTGACCAAATGATAGAAGACAAGAAAACCATCGCCAATAGTATTGTCGGAAGTGATGAATCTTGGTTATCAAAATTGGATAATGATAGTTTTAAGGCATTGATAGCTTTAAATCGAGAAGAGGTAATGGAGTAATTTATGGCAAACTTTAGCAGAACTTGGTGGGGCAAGCGGTTTATCGAAGCCTTAGAATCATTTAGCGAAGATAATAGATTAGGGCGTGGACGTTCTTATGCCCGCAATGGTAAAGTCCTGAATTATGAGGTTAATAATGGCAAAATCACGGCTAAGGTTAGAGGTTCTATCAATCCCTATTTTGGTGTTTATAAAGAACCATTGTACAAGGTAAGTATTGAAATTAAGCCAATTTCAGCCCAACAATGGTCAAAAGCCATAAAACAAATGGCCTCAAAAGCAAGTGTAGTTTCAAAATTATTGCTCAATGAAGTACCTGATAATATTGAGGATTGTGTTGATTTGTTACCACATAGTCGGGGGAATTTTAAAACAAATTGCTCTTGTCCAGATTATGCCAATCCTTGTAAACATATTGCAGGCGTATATTATTTGGTAGCCTCCCAATTAGACGCCGATCCATTGTTATTATTTGAATTGCGAGGATTATCTAGGGAAAAATTACAAAAAGAATTAGCAAAATCGCCACTAGGAAAGGCATTATCTTCGGCAATTACTGACGACACTAAAGCGAAAATAGTAGCAGCAAGTTCTTATTACACCAAACCCAAAGAAGTATCTATAGCCAAACCTGTAGATTTAAATACTTTTTGGAATGGAACTCAAGCAGCTACGAATATTGACTCAACATCAACTACCACTATTCCAGCGATTTTAATTAAGAAAGCGGGGGATTTTCCAGCGTTTTGGAAAAGTGATACTTCTTTTATTGAGGTGATGGAAGATTTTTATAAGAGGGTGCGAGCTAGGGGGTTGAGATGATTTAATTACTGATGTTAGGTAACTCCAAAAAAATAAAATACCCATTTTAAATTTGGGAGTTGCCTTAGCCCAGAAAACAATTACAAAAATCCTATTTT
>JAUXCJ010000164.1 GCA_030618965.1 Thiomargarita sp. | reverse complement strand
TTCTACGGAGCTTACGTGATGATTGTGTTGACTATTATTTCTTATGCGATGCCTATACTGCGTGGACGAGCGGCTGCCAATAGAAATAAAGCACAAGTTGTGGAAATGTGGTCATTCTGGTTAATGACTATTTCGATGATATTTATCACTTTATTCCTCACCGCAGCGGGTATTTTACATGTGTATTTAATGCGAATGTCAGAAAATCCATTACCATTTATGGTGGTGCAAGAAAAGGTAATGTTATTTTACTGGATGCGTGAAATAGCTGGCGTAGTCTTCCTGATTGGGCTAATTGCTTACCTCGTTAGTTTCTTTGTTGGTGGAGAAGAAGAGGCACAGACTGCTTGAACCAGCACTGCCTAAATTGAAATAAATCTATGAGGGGGCGAAAGTCCCCTTTTTTAATGAGTACAACGGATTAACGGAATAAACGGATTAAATATAAAAAATCAGTATTTTAAATCCGTTTATTTCGTCAATCCGTTGTACTCGTTTTGCAAAACTGAGCTCTCACAGCCCGATAATAAATCGTTCAATCTAACGAAAGTTCCTGATAACATTCTCTGATAAGTCTATTATCAGGAACTTTTGCATTTCAACTCAGCCGTTATGCTCAAAAAAACCACCCACGTATTGACAACGTAAATACATTCATTTAGTATCCGCCTCGTGGATGAACAATTTGAATTACATAAAATTAACTTTGTTTGGGATAGTGGGAAATCAAAAACTAATCTTGCTAAACATGGCATAAGTTTTGAACAAGCAGCTATCGAATCAGGGTAATATCAGCCCGTAAAGTTACACGTAGCGAGAAATGTTTTTATGAAAATTGAAACCCTGAAAAAACGTTTAGACCAAAACCGCCCAATGATAGCCGTGACAATCCGAATGCCAGAAGATGTTGTTGACGATTTAAAACAAATTGCTCCATCATTAGGTTTTTCTGGTTATCAACCTCTAATTCGAGCATATGTTGGGCAGGGTCTTAGAGAAGACCTAGAAAAAATGGATAATAATAAACTATTCTCTTTAGTCGCCAGTTTAAAACGGCACGGTGTCAATGAAGAGATTATTGAAGAAGCACTGGCGGAAGTTGCATATAAATAATGGTAAACTCAATCTCAAAATCCCAACCCCGAAGTAATTTACCAGGCGATTTCGCTATTTGGATTTTTATTTTTGCCGAACTTCTAGTTTTCGGTATTTTTTTTGTAGCTTATGCGTTTGCCCGTAGCTACGATGTTGAATTATTTAACGCCAGTCAATCCACCCTCACACGAGAATTCGGTGCTATCAATACCATTGTACTCATTACTAGCAGCTATTTTGTGGTACGGGCTGTCACTGCTATCAAAAATGACAACTCAAAAATTTGTGTGAACTGGCTCGGTGCCGCACTTTTTATGGGCTCAATCTTTTTAGTCATTAAAATGATTGAATTTTATGGAAAATTTTCTGAAGGTATAAACATGAGTACCAATACTTTTTATATGTTTTACCTCTCATTGACATTTTTCCATTTTATGCACGTTATTTTAGGTATGGTGATTTTAACTGCTATATTGCTTAAAGCACGGCAGGGTGGCTATAGTGCTAAAGATCATACTGGGGTTGAAACTGGTGCTTCTTATTGGCACATGGTTGATTTAGTTTGGATTATCCTGTTTCCTTTAATTTATATCATTCGCTAAATAATATGTCCCAAATACGTCCTTGTACTTATGTATGGTTGATACTTATCTTGCTCACCTTCTTTGCTTTTGTGGTTGGTAAACTGGAATTGGGCGGCATTACTATTATTGCTACGATTTTACTCAGCACCTTAATAAAAGGGCAAATGGTTGCAGACTATTTCATGGGTTTGCATCGAGTGCGCTGGAAATGGAAAATAATTATGTATAGTTGGTTACTACTTGTGATAGGGCTAATTGGTTTTGCCTATTCGTTAGGACTAAAATAAAATGGACACTATAAAGCAGCCTTATTATAGACCCATCGGTAACGAAGTCACGCTATTTGAACATGCCTACCGTCACCAATTACCAGTTTTAATTAAGGGACCTACTGGATGTGGCAAAACTCGTTTTGTCACCTACATGGCAGCACAATTAGGCCGTCCTCTCTACACGGTAGCTTGCCATGACGATTTGACCGCAGCAGATTTAATCGGACGGCATCTGATTGGACATGAATCGACTTATTGGAGTGATGGGCCATTAACCCGTGCCGTGCGTGAAGGAGCAATTTGCTATTTGGACGAAGTAGTTGAAGCACGTAAAGATACCACCGTAGTTTTACACCCGCTGACTGATGATCGTCGCATTTTACCGATGGAGCGTACTAATGAGCGATTGCAAGCACCACCAGAATTTATGTTGGTCGTCTCCTATAATCCTGGTTACCAAAATTTGCTCAAAGGCATGAAGCCGAGTACTCGACAACGTTTTGTAGCCATGCGTTTCAATTATCCCACTTCCAAAATTGAACAGGAAATCCTCATTGGTGAGACTGGTATAGATAAAAACTTGGCACTGCGCCTAGTTAATTTAACCAATGCCCTGCGTAAACTCAAAGATCATGACATAGAAGAAGCAGCTTCCACCCGTTTACTGGTTTATGCAGCGGTACTCATCAAAAATGGATTTGAGCCAGTAGAAGCCTGTCGTGCCGCCCTCGTTGAACCCTTGAGTGATGACATTGATACGGTGAATGCTTTAATGGAAGTTGTATTGGCAACTTTTGGAAAGTGAATAAAAAAGGGCAATCATTTATGGTTGCCCTAGTTGTTTTATGCACGTTCCTAACTAATCTGATTATTCTCAAATAATGGCGATCAAAAAAAGCGAGTTATACAGTTCTCTCTGGAAAAGTTGTGATGAATTAAGGGGTGGCATGGATGCCTCACAGTATAAGGATTATGTGCTGAGCTTATTATTTATTAAATATGTCTCTGATAAGTATGCTGATAAGGAAGACGCTTTAATTGAAATCCCTAAAGGCGGTAGTTTTCAGGATATGATTGCCTTGAAAGGTACAGCCGATATTGGTCAGAAAATCAATGAAATTATTGGTAATTTGGCTGAAGAAAATGATTTGAAGGGTGTTATTGATTTAACTGATTTTAATGATGAGGAAAAGTTGGGTAAGGGTAAGGAAATGGTGGATCGGTTGTCTAAGCTGATTGGCATTTTTGAAAATCCGGCTCTCAATTTTGCTAACAATCGCGCTGATGGTGATGATATTTTAGGTGATGCTTATGAGTATTTGATGCGCCATTTTGCTACTGAGTCGGGTAAAAGTAAAGGGCAGTTCTATACTCCTGCTGAAGTTTCCAGAATTTTGGCAAAAGTCATTGGCGTCGATAAAGCCCAAAGGCAAGATCAAACTGTTTATGATCCGACTTGTGGCAGTGGTTCGCTATTATTAAAGGTGGCTGACGAAACTAAAAAGGGACTTTCTATTTATGGGCAGGAAATGGATAACGCCACTAAAGCTTTGGCTATTATGAATATG
This sequence comes from Thiomargarita sp., assembly GCA_030618965.1. Taxonomy (GTDB): domain Bacteria; phylum Pseudomonadota; class Gammaproteobacteria; order Beggiatoales; family Beggiatoaceae; genus JAUXCJ01. The sequence continues at coordinate 1,310 of JAUXCJ010000164.1, read as the reverse complement.
TGGTTACATGGCTACCCCACTGCCGAAATCTGGAAAGATAATACTTTATCCAGTCCGCATTTTAAAAATAAGGACGATACACTTAAAACTTTCGATTTTGCCGTTGCTAATCCACCATTTTCTACGAAATCGTGGAGTAGTGGCTTTAATCCAGCAAACGATATTTATGAACGTTTTAAAGGTTATGGCATACCACCCGATAAAAATGGCGATTATGCTTTTTTGTTGCATATTATCCGTTCGTTAAAAGACACTGGAAAAGGTGCTGTTATTTTGCCGCATGGGGTATTATTTCGGGGCAATGTTGAGGCGCACATACGTCAACAAATTATCCGTCGAGGTTTTATTAAAGGCATTATTGGTTTACCAGCTAATCTGTTTTATGGTACTGGGATTCCAGCTTGTATTATTGTGTTGGATAAAGAAGATGCTGATAGCCGCGAAGGTATTTTTATGCTGGATGCCAGCCAAGGTTTTATTAAAGATGGCAATAAAAACCGTCTGAGAGAGCAGGATATTCATAAAATTGTTGATATATTCAATAAGCACACGAAACTGCCTAAATATGCGCGTATGGTTTCTTATAGGGAAATTGAGGAAAATGAATATAATCTTAATATTCCACGTTATATTGATAGCCAAGAAGCTGAGGATATTCAAGATATTGAAGCGCATTTATTGGGCGGTATTCCGAATAAGGATATTGATGATTTAGCTGATTACTGGGCAGTTTATCCTTCGCTTAAAAGTAGTTTATTGACTAATAGCGAGAGAGATAATTATAGTCAATTAAAAGTATCGCCTGAAGAAATTAAAACCAGCATTTTTGCTCATCCAGAATTTATTAATTATAGTCAAAATTTAGAAGCTATATTTAAGACATGGGAAAACGATAATTTGCCGATTCTGAAAAAAATCAGTGCAAATAGCCAGCCCAAGGCTCTTATTTTTGCTTTATCTGAACAATTATTGGCTTTATTTTCTAACCAAAAGTTGATTGATAAATATGACGTTTACCAGCATTTGATGAATTATTGGAACGCTACCATGAAGGATGATGTCTATATACTGGTAGAAGATGGCTGGAAAGCGGAACTTTATCAGGTTAAAGATAAAAACGGCAAAATCAAAAAAGGAGCATTGGATTGTGTTCTAGTCCCCAAAAGCTTGGTTATTAGTCGCTATTTTCCGACTGAACAAACCGCGATTGAACAATTAGAACAAGATAAGGATGCTATTATTCGCCAACGGGAAGAATTGGAAGAAGAACACAACGGCGAAGAAGTCGGAGGCCAAGCGGTCTTAGGAAG
>JAUXCJ010000029.1 GCA_030618965.1 Thiomargarita sp. | reverse complement strand
TCAAAGTATTTGCCATCGTCTCTATATCTCGATGTGCTCCACCCAAAGGTTCGGGTATAATCATGTCAATTAAGCCCAGTTCTTTGAGACGTTGTGAGGTCATATTCATAGCCTCTGCTGCTTCTGGGGCTTTGTCGGCACTTTTCCATAAAATGGAAGCGCAGCCTTCTGGGGAGATGACTGAGTAAGTGCTGTACTCCAACATACTAAGTTTATCGCCTACGCCGATACCCAAAGCACCTCCTGAGCCGCCTTCACCAATGACGGTACATAAAATCGGCGTTTTGAGATTTGACATGACAAATAAATTACGCGCAATGGCTTCACTTTGGCTACGCTCTTCTGCATCGAGGCCAGGATAGGCTCCTGGGGTGTCGATAAAGGTTAAAATGGGTAGTTTAAAGTTTTGTGCCATTTTCATTAAGCGCAGGGCTTTGCGATAGCCTTCAGGGCGCGGCATACCAAAATTACGTAAAGTTCTTTCCTTGATGTCACGGCCTTTTTGTTGACCAATGATCATAACTGGACGACTTCCTAGCCGCGCCACTCCCCCCACCATAGCGGGATCATCGCCAAAGCTACGATCACCATGTAATTCATGAAAATCAGTGAATATTCGTTTTATATAATCAAGAGTATAAGGACGTTGCGGATGGCGTGCCAGTTGGGAAATTTGCCAAGCACTTAGGGAGGAGAAAATGGAGCGAGTTTTTTCTTGACATTTGAGTTGCAAATCAGCAATTTCATCGTTGATGTTGATTTCAGTGTCGTCGCTAATATGGCGCAGTTCCTCAATTTTGGCATCAAGCTCTGCAATCGGTTTTTCAAATTCCAGGAAATTAAGGTTCATTTTTTTCGGTTGTCAATGCTCAGTTCTCACTGATAACTAAATTCAGGTTTAGGTTGACGTGATAATAAAGCTTCGACTGCTTCTTTTGGAGTCTTTATGCCTTGTAGCACATTATCAACTTGTTCAACAATAGGCATATCTATATTAAGTTGTTGAGCTAAGCGCTTAATTTCATGGGTCGTGCTAACACCTTCAACGACTTGTCCAATATCGCTTTGTGCTTGTTTTATGTCACAACCTTGCGCTAAGGCATAACCAAAGCGGCGATTGCGTGATTGATTGTCGGTACAGGTTAGGACTAAATCACCTAAACCAGCTAATCCCATGAAGGTTTCAGCTTGTCCACCTAATGCGCTGCCAAAGCGTACCATTTCCGTTAAGCCGCGCGTAATCAGGGCTGCACGGGTATTAGCTCCAAAGCCTAAACCATCTGCTATGCCGGCGGCAATGGCTATGGAATTTTTTACGGCACCGCCGACTTGTACACCAATCATGTCAGTACTGCTATAAGGACGAAAATCATGATTGTGAAATAATTTTACTAAGTCTTGGGCATATTGGGGAACATTTGAGGCGATGGTGACAGCTGTTGGTAAACCTGTAGCGACTTCCTTAGCAAAAGAGGGCCCTGATAAAACGCCGAGTGGCCGCTCTGTTCCTAAGACTTGTTCAGCAACTTGATGTAGTTGTAAGCCGGTTTTATTTTCAAAGCCTTTGGTTGCCCAACAAAGACGAGCCTCTGCTGTTATATATTTGGCTACTTTGTTCAGCGTTTCACGAAAGGCATGGCTTGGCACAACAACTACAATGTCTCTAACTTGTGGCACTGCCGTCGTTAAATTGCTAATCACTTGTAAATTATCAGGAAAATGACAATCTGGCAAAAATCTGGCATTTTGCCGTGTGACTTTCATTTGCTCTACATGATCAAGATTCCGACTCCAAAGCCAAACATCATGAGCATTACGAGCTAAAACTAAGGCGAGTGCTGTCCCGTAAGAGCCTGCACCAAGTACTAAAATTGGTTGTTGCTTTGTCACAGTGAAATTTTAATGAACTGTGGGATTTTGGGCTTCCTTTTCCTTTTCAAGCTGTTCAGCATATAAAGCATCAAAGTTGATTGGAGCCAACCAGAGTGGCTGGAATCCGCCCCGTGAGACTAGACTAGAAATAGTTTCACGGGCAAAAGGAAATAAAAGACTGGGACAATAACTATTGAGCATATAGTTTAAATTATCTGGGGTAAATCCTTTAAGGGTAAAAACACCAGCCTGCTGAACTTCTGCAAGAAATGCGGTTTTTTCGCCGGCTTTGACAGTGGCAGTGATGTGTAACACCACCTCGTAGATATTTTCCTCTAAATTTTTGATGTCATTCGTGATTTCTAAATCCAGTTCTGGTTTCCACTGTTCACGAAAAATAGCTGGAGAATGAGGCGTTTCAAAAGAAGTATCCTTAAGATAGACATTTTGTATGCCAAAATCTTCTTTTGTTGTGATGTCGGCATCTCCCAGATTAGGCATTTCTTCCACTGTGTTATCCTTAGTTTGTCGTAATAATTATTGGTTATGTAAAGACGATGCAGGCATCGTCTCTACGAGATTATTTTGATTTGTTTTTTACCTTAGTCAAGGGTAGACTGGCGTTTTCCCAGGCCATAATGCCGCCCTTAAGATTATGTACCCTTTCAAAACCGTTTTTTTTCAGCACCCGACAAGCATGGCCTGAACGGCTGCCACTCCTGCAAGAAGCAATGATAGGACGGTTGCGATATTTTTCCAGCTGGTTTATTTTAGCAGATAATTGGCTCGCTGGGATATGTAGCGCATTCAAAATATGCCCTTGTGTATATTCATTATCCTCACGGACATCAAGTACAAGGGCATTTTCATGATTAATCAAAAGGGTCGCCTCTTGTGGCAACAATGGCACCACCCCCGTAAGCTTTTCTCCTAACAGATTCCAGACTAATAAGCCTAGAACGACACTGAAAGCTAAAAATAATTCGGGGTGATTACTTGCAAATTCAACATATTGTTCCAAAAGTGTCCACCTCTCAATTTAAGCAGTGGCTTTAGCTTTCTGCGCTTCTGTTTGAATACCGACCTTTTTGAGAATAATCGCCATCGGACAAAAGCCAGTAAATCCACTTTGAAATAAGTTTAATCCCACAAAGGCGGTGAACCACAGCCAATAAGGGCTATGGTAATGGCTAAGAGCAACTGACAACATAATAAAAAAACCAGCTGCGATAACTATAAATCTTTCAACTGTCATAAAAAAACCTTATTTTTAGTTTTAAGTAAAACCTAAAAATGGCAATTATATTAAAAACTATTTGAAAAATATTAAAAATATTTATTTAATTACAACTTTTAGGTAAAATACTGATTGCTAGCCACACAGAGATGAGCAAAAAACTTCACGCATCATACTAATGAGGCGCAGGGTACGCACATCACCGACATGGTAATAAACGCGATTGGCTTCTTTGCGCGAAATTAAAATACCTTTATCTCGCAAAATAGCCAAATGTTGAGAAATATTGCTTTGAGATGTACCCACCTGCTCAACAATATCCTGTACACTATACTCATATTCACCTAAAACGCAAAGAATTTTCAAGCGCAAGGGGTGAGACATGGCTTTCATTGAACGGGAAGCTCGTTCAATGTCCTCATCATGTGTGAGGAGCGTAAAAGACTGAGATGTGACTTTATCAGATAAGTATTTCATCCCAAAATCAGACATAAAATCATTGCTGCTCATAACGAAAGATTCCGGTTTTAATAATACCAAGGTTTGGTAATAGTGTATTACACTTTATTAAAATAGTCTAAATCTTTAAAACTTTGCTTTAATCGTTAAAATTTCAAAAAGCTATGGTTTTTTGGTAGTAAATTGATAATTTATCGGAATAAATATTATAACAATTTGATTATTAAAGTAAATATCTTTAATTAAAAATATTAGTATTTATGATTAACTCGGTAATATTTAAAAAAAATTTTTTATACTTAGTGAGCCTTTGATTAATCTCAAGTTGCCACTAAATAGTAGTACAGGTTAAGATGTGACAATTTACTCAGTTTTATAAATACCATTCAAATAAATAAAGGCATAACTCATGTATAAACTGGTCTTGTTAAGACACGGAGAAAGTATTTGGAATCAAGAAAATCGTTTCAGCGGCTGGAGTGATGTTGATCTAACTGAAAAGGGCAGAGAGCAGGCATTAAGTGCTGGTGATTTACTAAAAAAAGAAGGCTACACCTTTGATATCGCTTTTACATCCGTTTTGAAAAGAGCAATAAGGACGCTTTGGATTGTCTTGGATAGGATGGACTTAATGTGGCTTCCGGTTTTTCGTGAGTGGATGTTAAATGAACGCCATTATGGCGCACTTCAGGGATTAAACAAGGTTGAAACCGCAAAAAAATATGGAGAAGAGCAGGTCAATATTTGGAGAAGAAGCTGTGATGTTAGACCACCGCCAGTGGAATACACCGATGAAAACTATCCCGGGCATGATCGGCGTTATCAAAACCTAGATAAAAAATATTTGCCTGTCTGTGAGTGTTTAAAAGACACAGCTGTACGTGTCCTACGTTTATGGCATAGGGCAATAGCACCAACAATTAAAGAAGGGCAACGGGTTATTATCGTCGCACACGGTAACAGTTTACGCGCACTGGTAAAATATCTTGACGACCTTTCAAATGAGGAAATTATTAAACTAAATATTCCAACAGGGATACCTTTAGTGTACGAACTCGATGAAAATTTAAAACCCATCAGGCATTATTACTTGGGTGACCAAAATGCCATTAAGAAAGCGATGAATGCAGTCGCCAATCAAGGGAAATTGGATATTCCTAAATAATTAAAAAAAGATCTGTGATAATATTGGCTTTATTGATTGATAACAACTGGAGAAAAATATGGGACGATTATTCCGTCATTTACCCACCCTATTAATAGGTGCAGTCCTTGGATCATGTATTGCGCTTGGCGGCAGTGTGCTTGCAGATCGTAGTAGTAGCCAAAGCAGCAGTAAAACGATTCCTTTTCAAGACCTGCGTACCTTTACTGAAGTTTTTCACAAAATCAAAACTGATTATGTTGAAGAAGTTGATGACAAAACCCTGTTAGAAGATGCCATTCAAGGCATGTTGAATGGACTTGATCCCCATTCAAGTTACTTGACACCAGAAGTTTTTCAGGAACTAAGAATTGGCACAACCGGCGAGTTCGGTGGCCTTGGTATTGAAGTTGGCATGGAAAATGGCTTCATCAAAGTGATAGCACCGATTGATGATACGCCTGCACAACGCGCCGGTGTACAGGCTGGTGATTTAATTATCCGTTTGGATGATACCCCCGTTAAAGGGATGAGCTTGAATGATGCTGTTAAAATCATGCGTGGGAAACCAGGTGAGGGCATCAAATTAACCATTGTGCGCGAAAAAGCAAAAAAACCCTTAATTATCAGAATTATACGTGCGATAATAAAAGTTAAGAGTGTCAAAAATCGTATCTTGGAGCCGGGATATGCTTATATTCGTATCAGTCACTTCCAAACACATACAGGGCGTGATTTAAAGAAAGCGATCAAAAAACTCCAGAAAGAGATTAAGGGCAATATCAAAGGACTGGTGCTAGATTTGCGTAACAATCCTGGCGGCGTATTAAATGCTGCTGTAGATGTATCCGACGTCTTCCTTAATCGGGGACTAATTGTTTATACCGAAGGTCGTGTTGATGATTCCTCTCTAAAATTTAAAGCACATCCTAAAGATTATATTGATGGTGCGCCAATTGTGGTATTAGTCAATGGCGGGTCCGCTTCCGCTTCAGAAATTGTTGCTGGTGCTCTCCAAGACCATAAACGGGCTATTATTATGGGAAATAAGACTTTTGGTAAAGGCTCGGTACAAACCATCTTACCAATGAAGAATAATGCGGCTTTGAAATTGACCACAGCACGCTATTACACACCTGCTGGTCGTTCTATACAAGCAGAAGGTATAGAGCCTGACATTATACTGAATAAAATTCAAATGTCTGCTGAAGAAAACGAGGATTTAAGTCTTAAAGAATCCAATTTAGCCGGACACTTAGGTAATGGCAAGCACTCAGGCGATGAAACAAAAGCTAAGGACCCTAAAAAGTCCGAAAAGTCCGACACGGCTTCCTTAATTAAAAAGGATTATGCTGTTTATGAAGCCCTTAACTTATTAAAGGCTTTGAATATTATCAACAAACGTTAATAAAAAGATTACGTTATGTCCCCCCCTCAATCCCCCCCGCTGGGGTGGAGGTTCTAGGGGAATGGATTGAGAAAACAATATGCCTACTGTTCTTATTCCCCTCGCCCAAGGCTGTGAAGAGCTTGAAGCTGTTACAGTCATTGATCTACTACGTCGCGCCAACATCTCTGTCGTGACAGCGGGACTTGATGAAAAACCCGTGAAAGCCAGTCGTGGTGTTATCTTAATAGCTGACACGACTTTAGAAGAAGCCTTGAAACAATCCTTTGATATGATCGTTTTACCCGGGGGTTTACCCGGCGCTGATAATCTCAACAATGATCCCCGTATTATTCAACTGTTGAAAAAAATGCAGCAGCAAGGTAAATACACAGCCGCCATTTGTGCTGCTCCTAAAGTATTAGCTAATGCCGGCTTATTAGCTAATAAATCTGCCACCAGTTATCCGGGCGTTTTAGATAACAATAGGCAAGTTATGCAGTTCGTAGATACGCCTATTGTCATAGATGGACAAGTCATCACATCAAGAGGCCCCGGCACAGCGATGGATTTTGCCTTGGCACTTATTGAAAGCTTAGTCGGACGTGACATTCGTGATACAGTTGAAGCTGGTTTAGTGCGTAGTTAAAAAATTTGAACTGTGATTTTTCAAATAAACCACAGTTCAAAGATTAAAGAACAATTCAAATTCCCACCCGTTACCCCCATCAGGTTCCCCCTCAATTCATTAACAGCTTTACACTCATCAACATGAAAATTTGTATTCTTTCAGACAGTCACGACAATATTCCTTTACTCTGTGCCGCAGTGGCTGATGCCAAAGAACGGGGGCTAGAAGCAGTTTTACATTGTGGAGATATAGTCGCACCAAGCACTTTAAAAAAATTGCAGCCTTATAGTTTACCTATTCATGCAATTTATGGTAACAATACAGGTGATCTTTATGGCTTATCAAAACTTGCTCATTCCCCAAATAGCATGATTCATTATTATGGACAAGATGCAACATTAACTATGGGTGGACGACGTATTTTCATAGTTCACTACCCCCATTATGCCAAAGGCATGGCACTCACTGGCGACTATGATTTAGTCTGTTGCGGACATTCCCATCACTTGTCTATTAAAGACTTAACTAATATTAAAGGAACAAAAACGGTTTTATGTAATCCAGGCACAGTTGGTGCTGTTGGCGGCTTACCTTCAACCTATATATTAGCTGATTTGGAAAAAATGACTTTTGAAAGTATAAATCCTGAAGCATAATACCGAAAATGTCTGAACTGTGATTTATGTGATGTGTGAGTTGTTTGTTTAAAAGGATTTTTTTATGTAGTCGGAGTGCAAGGTTACCTTGCACAAGTGGCTAAAGAACTCGTGCAAGGTAACCTTGCACTCCAAAATTACGTTTCCAATTTTTTATCTGTAATGTCTAATTTGAGAACTGGCAAAATTCGCTCTCAAACAATTTCTCTACAGCAGAAGGAGAGCATTCATGAATGAAGACGAATTTAAACAAATTCGAGAAAGACTGAATCAAAATCCTTGCCCTTTTCAAAAAGCTATTTTAAGCAGTCGCTGTGGTTGTGAAAAATGTCACCGATTGAGTATCGCGGAACGTGAAAACGTTGCTTGTATTTCTACATCTGCACAAAGGCGATGTGTAAAATTATTTGATCATTTTTGCAAAAAGGCAAGGTTTGTATTAAAAAATATCGACTTAGAAGGTAGAATGCCACACGGAAAGGCTATGAAGGTGCAATGTGGTGGGTTATTTGGATTAGCTGCTACGTTTACTCAAGGGGCTGAACTTCCACAAGTAGAGGATATTGATGCTTTAGTGACACAATCACTTGAAAAATATGGAAATATGGAAGATCTACCCTATCAAAATATTGTTAAATTTATTAGTAGTTGTAAGGTGAGGCATTCTCAATGTTAGTTCATAATCATTACACCAACAATCACTAAAAACGCTAATAGTTCAAATAAGCTAATTACAATCAACATATAAGCTATTCGCCTAGCCGAAGGTTTCATGGGTTGCCAAATG
>JAUXCJ010000411.1 GCA_030618965.1 Thiomargarita sp. | reverse complement strand
GAAAACACCCAATTAACGATTGTTCATAGAGTAGTTGATGGCGATACTTTTGTTATTGAGTCGGGTGAAAAAGTAAGATTGATTGGTGTCGATACACCTGAAACTGTGCATCCAAAAAACGGGAATAAAACCGGTATAAAAGAAATAGCAAGCGATGAAGTAAAAACGTATCATTATGATTCGTTAACAATCCCTGCGTTTTTTCAGAATCTTGTATTAAATCAATTGAAAGATTTCACCACAATTAATTCTGAAGCGTTTAATGAGTTTTGTGCAGTGAACCAGGTAAATGTAAACGACTCTTCAAATATTGAAAAGTATTATACGATAAAAATCCTGCACAATTTATTTACAAGTCAAACGGCTTCAGATTGTTCAACAGGTGAAATACTGAACATTCCTTATCAATGGCATTGGATAGAGCCTAATCCAAGACATGAAATATATTTTGCAAGCAACAATACCTTACTGACAGATATGGAGCCGCCTCCGGAATTTTCAAAATATAATTCCTATGCAGATATTGACAGGACACCGTATCTGTATTTAAGTGATTTAGTCCAATCCACACCTAAATACTATTCAGTCTCCTGCGATACTTTTTCAACATTTGGCTGGTGCAGCGAACGTGAAATGGCGTTCGTAAGCCTGCTTGAACTGCTTGGTTACTCAGGAAAAGTTATTGCCGAAGGTAACCACAGCTGGTCAGAGTTTATCATTCCATTGGTTTCAGTTTCCGGCTCCACAGTGCTATTTAAAGTGACCGTCGACAATACATTCAACAGCGTTTATTGGGAGGAAACCGATAGCAGTTTCATTAATGAGTGGAAAACGGAAAACTGGAACAGCCCCCTTGAAAAATGGTATAATCAAAAAGCCCATTCTCAAACTGAAAAAAGTAAAATAAATAATCATCTGGTTCCACCGGAAGTTGCATCAAGGATTGAGTATAAACTGGAAAGCTATCTCGAAAAATGATTGAAAATAAGATTTTACCTCAAATGCATAAAGTCATGAGGTTGAAAAAAGGCTTACTCTCAGACTACCTGGCTTTTTTAATATTATTAATCCACTATCATTAACTCTACACCACAATGCTGTTTAATTGGTTTGTGTCGCTGAATGCTTGCCCGTGTTCGCCTAACTTAAAGTTAAGGCATCATAACCCAATTTTCTTTTTTAAGGGCTCAGAAGCGATAGTTTACTCAAATCATCTCACGAAAAATATCATACCATTTCAAATGAGCCTATTAGAGCCCGTTGTATATATTTTGTATATACGATTTCGGGCTTCTGTATATATTTTGTGATACTTGAAAGTCGAATTATTCCATCTCCAATTAGGTTCTTTGTACTCGCAAATACAGATGTGACATTGAATGTCATACAATTAGCGAAAAATGATTAGTTATTTTGCAATAAATAGAAACAGATGACAAAACTGGAAATAAAAGAACGGTTCACACGGTATTTAAATGCAAACCTGGCAGACCCCAATGACCGGAAGGCACATTTACACGATGGTAAATTAAAAGTTGCAAACTTTATAGCCGAAGGTGTACACCGAGGATTAACCCGTTGGGAGACTATCGAGATATGTAAAGATGTAGTCAAGCGATATGGGTTGGATATTCTGGCTGATAAATCTGGTGCTCTCGAGGAGGACATCAAGGATAAATTCAGAAATGGTAAATTTTCACATGAGGTTGGTGTTGACTTAGTATGCAAAAAGCTCATTGATCTTGGCTACCCTATTGAGCGGTTTGACAGCGAGGGACACGACATAAGAATTGCAAACAAGGTGCTGGTGCACGTTAAGGCAACGGGGGATGGTGAACAGAATAAAATCCACAAGTTGCCTGATGGTAGACAAATCATCCATTGGTTTCTGGGTAACAACATCAGGAACGTAAAAAGGGGTGCACTAATAATTGGTGTAGCGCACTTTAAAGGCGTAGCTGAACCGGTTTATTATTTACTGGAAGGTGGTGATGTGGCTGATAGAATGCAGATGGGTTTGGAGCATAAAGAATCGGTAGGTCAAAACACCGACATGATTCACTTCTCTGTAGTAGAGGATGAGAGAGAAAACTGGGGTTTAATTGATAACAAAATGAATAACCATGAATAGGCAAGTAAGAAAAGTATTAATTGATATAGCCCGTCGAAGGAGTGTCATCCATTATCAAGAATTATGCGATAAGTGCAACCTTAATCTTGATATGCAAAATAATCCACATGACAGGTTGATAATTGGTGAGATTTTGGGGGAAGTTTCCATATTTGAGAACAGCAAAGACAGGCCTTTGATTAGCTCCTTATGTGTGACCCGTGGAGGATTTGATGAGGGGGATGGATTTTACAGACTTTGTGAGGGATTAGGTAAGACCAGCGACTGGAGAAAGGCAAAAAAAGATGTGGCTTTTGCTGCTAAGATCATTGGCGAATGTCATGATTATTGGAATGAAGATGATTACTATAAAAAGCACTATGATGATGATCAATTGTAATTTAAAACAAGGAACAATCGCTTTGTTTTTAAAATAAACATTAAAATATTATACAAAGGAAATTTCTATGACAAACGAAAAACACGAAGTATCCCAAATGTGGGACGGTTACTGCCCCGAAAGTAGGCTAAAAGGAAAAGTAGTCCGCATGCGACTTAACTCCTGGGATTTTTACGAAAGTGAG
>JAUXCJ010000173.1 GCA_030618965.1 Thiomargarita sp. | reverse complement strand
TAGAATTTGGCATTGGACGCATATTAGCAGCAATGCCAAAATAGGTAAGCAGTGTTCATTTGGTCAAAACGTATTTGTAGGCAACAAGGTTATTATTGGCAATAATGTTAAAATTCAAAATAATGTTTCAGTTTATGACAACGTTACGATAGAGGATGATGTTTTTTGTGGACCCAGCATGGTTTTTACTAATGTATATAATCCTCGTTCAGCAATTACTAGAAAAGATGAATATAAGGATACCCTAGTAAAAAATGGGGCGACCTTGGGTGCAAATTGTACTATTGTCTGTGGTACGACCATTGGCAAATATGCCTTTATTGGAGCTGGAGCCGTTGTTAATACCGATGTTCCGGATTATGCCTTAATGGTTGGAGTTCCAGCTAGGCAGATTGGATGGATGAGTGAGTATGGGGAGCAGCTCAAGTTTTCTGATAGAGAGCAAGGTGAAATAGTATGCCCTTATACTTGCACAAAATATAAAATGGTCGGTAGCAAGTTATTTAAGGACGGATAAGTTTTGAAATAACAGCCTTTCTCAGTGTTTATTTCTTCGTCAACGGGCTTTCCCCTTTCTTTATAGGCTGAAAGGCACACCTATCCCGAAGATAAGATCAATTTCTTCTTACCTGATACAAATTGGCCAGTACCATCAGCGAAAAGATTTGGGTTCCATTTTTTTGAAGACCTTAGTAACGGGTTTTTCGGTAACCAAACTGGCATTTTCAATTCTAAAAACATGCTCTACTTTGGCTCGGATCGGGGCATGTTTCTTATTGCACTTGTTCTGTGTCGAGGAGAGCTTTTTCTTGCGCTTGACGTGCTGCTTTTTTGAGTTTCTCATTAACTCAGCCATTTATTAATGGGGGACTACAGCTCCGATCCCCTTTATGGATCAGGTGTTCAATCACTTTGGCGTCATGTGTTTTGGCCGTGGTAACTCCGACAGTATGGATTAGGCCACTGTGGACATCCACACTGATATGGGCTTTCATGCCAAAAATCCAGGTAGTGCCTTTCTTAGTTGAACTCATTTCCGGATCGCGCTGCTTGTCTTTATTTGTAGTAATGGCAAACAAAACCGTGGACAGATCATAGATCGTATTTCTATTGATGAAAGACTTCAAGTCGTTGACGATAAAAGCGTGTGGGTGACTGGGGATTTGATACTGTCATCGGAAAGAGGTACAGTGGTGTCTTGGTGACACTTGTGGAGAGAAAAACACTATCTCACGAGTTTACGGGAAAAGTGCTGATGGGGTCACGTTGGCAACAATTAAATTACTTGAGCCTTTCAAAGATCGTACCCACACTATTACTGCCGATAACGGTAAAGAGTTTGCTCACTATAAAAAAATTACTGAAGCACTTGATACCGCTTTTTATTTTGCCCACCTTTATCATTCCTGGGAGCGTGGGCCAAATGAAAATACCAATAGATTAATCATGCAATACTTCCCAAAAAATACGGACAATAAAACCGTGGATGATGAAGATGTTTACAACGTGATGCAGAAACTTAATAATAGACCCAGAAAGTCTTTAGGCTTAAAACACCGCTCCAGATGATGCAAAGATCTTTTGATAGATCTGGAATTTCATGTGTTGCACTTCAGAGTTGAATTTGCCTCTCAAATAAGAGTAAGTATCTACTAACAATTGGTAAGAAAAAGTAATTTTTTCTTTTAGTGTTTCATGTAAATAGCGAGCTATTAAATAAGCTGAGATTAGTTATGTTAATTAGAGAAATGAAGTTTTAAGGAAATTGATATGTGTGGAATTTGTGGCGTCCTGAGTTTTCAGGGTAAAAAATTTGTTCTAGCGAAAAATCATGTAACTGCTATGGCTAATTCTATGTCTGACCGGGGTCCTGATAATACTTCAATTTGGAGTGGTAATAATATTGTTTTAGGGCATACTCGCTTATCGATTATGGATCCTACAAGTTCAGTGGCAAATCAACCGATAGAATCAAAACGTTGGGTTTTGGTTTTTAATGGAGAAATATATAATTTTCGAGAACTAAAAAAAACTTTAGAAAATAAAGGGGAAGTTTTTTTATCCAACTGCGATACTGAAGTTCTTATCAAGGTAATAGAAGTATTTGGTATTAATCAAGGGTTAAAAAAAATTAATGGAATTTTTGCATTTTGTGCTTATGACAAGCTTACTGGATCTATCTATTTGGTTAGAGATAGGTTGGGAGTAAAACCATTATATTATTGGCTGGATATTGAAAATGACCATTTCTGGTTTGCTTCAACACCAGCAGCGATTGTAAATGCTACAAATAAAAAATGGCAGCTTGATGAAAGGGCTGTTCACTCTTTTTTTCATCTAGGTGCACCAGCCACAAGAGGGACTTTTTTTAAAGGAATAAAGCGGCTACGCGCTGCTGAAAAGCTTGTTATAGATAAGCAGTTACATGTTAGTTCTGAGTACTATTGGACGCCATCATACAGGGAAGGGGAAATAATGGAACAGATAGAGAGTTCGATTTTGGGAGAAAAAGAGTCACATGTAAAATCTGCGGTATTTTTAAGTGGAGGTATCGATTCTTCTTTGGTTGCATCAATTCTTGGTGATGTTGAAGCCTTCCACTTGGCAAGCGATGAATTTAAGTATGCAAAGTATGTTACTAAGAAACTTGATACCAACTTATATGTTCGAGAATATACAAAGGATGTAAGCTTTGATGATTTGCTGACAAGTTATTCGATTTCCTCAGGCGAGGCAAGTGCAAGCAGTCCTATACCTTTAATGGTCTCTAAGCTTATCTCAGAAGAAGGCTTTAAGGTAGCGTTCAGTGCTAATGGTGCTGATGAGTTGTTTTTCGGTTATCCTAGAACTCCAACACCAGAACTATTACCGCTAAATTTTCCTGCGGTAGACTATGAAGCTCTTTCAGTTAATTCAAGAATAGATCAGCATTATCATATATTTAGGGACGAAGGTAGTTTCAATTTGCCAAAACTTTCTTATAAATGCCAAGGGTATGAAGAGGCGGAAAATTTATATGAAGTAAGAAAAATAGACGATAGTTTTCCAGAATCGGCCCATATTAGATGGTATGAGCTACAAACCTATGTTGGTTGCGATTTGAACCCTACCCTTGATTTTGCGAGCATGGCATGCTCACTGGAAGTTCGTGTACCTTTTCTTGATTATCGACTTGTTGAATTGGCGCTGAGTCAAGATGCTAATCAGTTGATTCAACCAGATTTTGGTCGGAAGGCTCCTTTAAAAAAAATGTTAAAAAATCGTGGTTTTAACCCGTCGCTTTGGTCTCGTCAAAAGGTCGGGTTTAGTATACCTGACAACATACTTGCTAAGAGAGATAAAGGGTTGACTAAACATTTGGCAGAATTAGAGAAAGCTAAATTATTTAAAATTGGGGTCTTTAGTAGAAATAAAGAAAGGGATTTTCAATATCTTAAATCAGCAGCGCATGCATTTAATATTTGGAAAAAAGTATGGGTAGATACAGGCAAGGTCGAATTACAAGATGGATGATGTTTTATTCGAAGGAGCTTTAATTGGTGGTCTTCAAAGTTCGGGTTCGACACTTCTGAGTTTACTATTGGATTCACATCCAGATTTGATATGTGGGCCAGAGCTAACCTTATTTTCACATCCGTTACTTTGGATGCCTGGAAACTTTAATACAAGTACTGCTAAATTGGCCTGGTTTAGTGAAGAAAAAACTGATGGCATATTATCATGGTCTAATGTTGACAAAAATGCGTTTGATTATTTTTTTACTACAAAGCCAGAAATCTTCGAAATGGTGGGCAATAGTAAGAGCCTTTTGGAGTTCGCAAAGCAGTTGTTTAAAAAGCGGATGGAGATTGACGGTGCGGTGAAGTGGGTTGAAAAAACACCACAAAATATTTATTCAATAGATGCATTTTTAAGATCAAACCAGCATTCTACGGCGATTATTACAATCAGGGATCCAAGAGGAACTATTGTTTCTTTAGCTCGACGATCTATTTCCCCATATTTAGCAGCTAGAATCTGGGTATTTGAAGCGTCTATCGTTCATGCTTTAATTACAAATCCGGATTATTCGGAGCGACTGCAATTAGTGCGTTATGAAGATTTGATTGCTGATACCAACATAGTATTAAAAGGCTTATGTGATTTTTTACATGTTCCAGAAAAAGTTCAACAGATGCTTAATACGAAGGAGTCATCACGTAGAAAAAATGATACTAGTATGTTAGGACTTCAAGGACAGGCATCAGGTAGTTGGTTGCTTTCTCCATTTGAAAAAATATCTGATAAATCAGTACATGCTTGGAAGAAAGAGCTCAAAGCTGATGTTTATGACTATCTGATTCACCAATCTGTTAACGAGGAAGCTTTAAATCAATATGTCAATGTATCAGATGTGCTTCCAGTTCCTAATCTTATGAATTTTTTTGGATATTCTTGTATTGGCACAGGAGATCAAGAAAATTATAGTAATAATAGTTTTAAATTATTTTTTAATGATAAAACTAATTTTAATATTAATTTTGAACAAGAAACTATAAAACAACTTTTTCTTAAAAAACTTAAATACTCAAAAATAGTTAAAATTATCAAACAATATAAACAAAAACTATTAGCTTGGATAAAGCGGACTAGTTTTTTTAGGAAAAATCGAGATACCTTAAAGAAAATATGGGGTTTTAACAGAAAACTAAGAATTAGATTAAATGAGCGGATTAATAAACTCCTGGGTATAACTAGTTATAATAAAAAATATACATG
>JAUXCJ010000227.1 GCA_030618965.1 Thiomargarita sp. | reverse complement strand
CGACTTAGATAATCCTCTTAAACGATTAGTCACTTCCTTTATTGAAGATTTTGCCTCTTGGATTCTTGGGGCGGAAGTACTGGAGGTGATTTCTCGTAACATTGAACTACCACCTGAACCAGATTCATTTCTAACTGATCAAGTCTTTTTAGTCAAATTAGTGGATAAACGTTATGTGGTTTTGCATATTGAATTCCAAGGACGACGCACACCCAAACCGATGCCTTTGCGTGAATTAGACTATATGTCACGCTTAGCCCAAACTTATCGTGAGATTGAATTATACAGTGTCGTGTTTTATGTCGGTCGTGGGGCTGGGCGACATGATAAGGGGATACACAAAATCAACAACTCGAAGGGCGGTGTATCGCTTTATTGGCAATATCAGGTAATTCGTTTATGGGAAATGTCAGCAGAAGAATTACTTGTTTTGGGGAAACCAGCATTATTGCCTTTGATTGGGCAAACCGAAATCATAGCACCCGAGATTATTTTGCCCCAAGTGGTTGAATCCCTCAAAACGGTATCTGATGAGGAAATGCGAGGGCGTTTGTTTACCGAACTAATGGCATTGATGAATGATGAGGAGATGCTCAACATGTTAGAAAACTTAATTGAAAAAGATGAATTGTTAATGGATACTCCGTTTTTACGTCGGATTAGGACCAAAAGCCGTGAAGATGGCTTAAAAGAAGGTATTGAAGAAGGGCTTGAAAGAGGGCTTGAAAAAGGGCTTGAAAAAGGTCGCCAAAAAGGTGAACTGAGCCGCTATCATCAGGATATTTTACGGGTTTTAGCCTTACGCTTTGATCCACCAGCGCAGAGCCGTCAACAACTTGAACAATTGATGGCAAATATCACTGACAGAGTAGAACTGGATAAGCTATTGGCTGCCGCTGTTCAATCCCAAAGCCTAGCGGATTTTCAATCCATTGCGGACATATCAGAAAAAACGTATTAAAAATAAATGGATAACCAGAATCTATTGCCCAGTAGATTTAACCATAAACCAATTGTGGAGCAATCTCTCAGTCCAAAGCTAAAGCTTTGGACTCCAAAAAACTGGAAAATTTCTGCATATGAAGCCAGTGTTTTTATATCATGCTCTCTTACAAAAAACTTTCAAATCTCCTTTTTTTGAGCGAATGCGTATCGTTTTTTGCTGATCTTGGACTTTTATAATTTTGTTGCAAATTCCATTATTGCTTTGATTAGCACAGCGTAATACTTCGATGTAATTCAGCAAAGAATGTACACCTTTCTTTTTTCTTCTTGATCTTAACTGGTATTGATAAAAACTTAATAAATAAGCATTGGGTGTATGTGAATAGGCAACTTTTGGAGTACAGGGTACGATATCAAAGCTATTTACGACACGAAGGCTACGAGTTTCAATATTTTGTTGAGGTGTTTGTTGTTGATAAAAATTAACAAAATCACTATTCCCCACTTTAGGGCTGGCAAAATTAATGTTTAATGTGGATATTTCAGCTCGTGCCAAAGCAATATCGAGGGTGAATAATGTACTTAATGCCGCACCAAGACTGTGACCAGTTATCAATAACTTATTTATGGGTTTAGCTGAACTTTGGTATTGATCAATCAAGCTGAATAACTGATCTCGCATTGAGTTAGTATTCTTACTACTTTGTGAATAATTTTTAAATATGCCTTTGTGAACCAAAACATTGCTACCAATGTGAATTTTTTTATTGAATGCTGTAAATGGAACTTTACGAGTGCGTATGTCGCTTATTATATTGGCTGTAGAGCTGGTTCCGCGAAAGGCAAACAAGTAAGTATATGGGGCTAATTTGGTACGAAATATAACCCCAAATACTTCAATTTTATGAGATCTACGCTTAATCAAGTTATGAGCTTGCCAACATTCAACAAATTCAAAACCAGGTAATTGTTTAACATCAATATTGGATTCTTGACATCGTTCTGGATCTGATTTATCAAAAGCCTGATACGCTTGCAGGCTTGCATTGGCTAATAATGTTGTCTGTTTGTTTATCGAGGTGTAAATATAGTTAATATCCTCGTTGTTGGCAAACACGATGCTGGAAAACAACAGGCTTATGAGTACTAGAATAATAATTTTCATAATAAAAATTCTGAATGTGTAAATTTGAATGATTGTTTAGCGAAGGATTAGGAATAGCCTATTTTTCAAGCAAAAAAATTATTCTACCAAAATTATGGGGATTTTAAAACAAATTGTGTAACATTATGTGAATTTCTTCTCTTTAATCCGTTTTTTCCGTAAATCCGTTGTACTACTTAGATAAAATCAACCATCTATAAATTAATTTGGATTTATCCTTGCTTATACCCAATCCCTGTAGTTAAAATTGTGAATTAACCCAAAACCATAAACAAACTCATAATGCCGAATATAGATATAGAAACCCTATTAAAACAAAGAATCCTCATCCTTGATGGTGCAATGGGCACCATGATTCAGAGACACAAATTAGAAGAAGCCGATTATCGCGGTGAACGCTTTAAAGATTGGTCATGCGATGTAAAAGGTAATAATGACTTATTAGTCTTAACACAGCCACATATTATCAAAGATATTCATACCCAATATCTTGAAGCTGGTGCAGATATTGTTGAAACCAATACTTTTAATGGTACTCGGATTGCGATGGCTGATTACCAGATGCAAGATTTGGTTTATGAAATCAATGTCGTGGGTGCGAAATTGGCACGCGAAGCTGCTGATGAAATTACCGCGAAAACCCCTGATAAACCACGCTTTGTAGCTGGAGTTTTAGGACCAACGAATCGTACTTGTTCTATTTCGCCCGATGTCAATGATCCATCTTTTAGAAATGTCAGCTTTGATGAGTTAGTCGATGCCTATTATGAGGCAACACAAGCTTTACTAGAAGGTGGTGCGGATATTTTACTGATTGAAACCATTTTTGATACCTTAAATGCTAAAGCGGCCATTTTTGCTGTAGAAAAATATTTTGATGATCATCAATGCCGTTTCCCAATTATGATTTCTGGGACAATTACGGATGCTTCTGGACGTACTTTATCTGGGCAAACCACTGAAGCTTTTTTCAATTCGCTACGCCATGCTAAACCCTTGAGTATTGGCTTGAATTGCGCTTTAGGACCAAAAGATTTACGCCAATATGTCGCAGAAATTTCTAGAATATCAGAAACTTATGTATCTGCTCATCCCAATGCTGGTTTGCCTAACGAGTTCGGTGGTTACGATGAAACTCCTGATGATATGGCGACAGAAATTGGCGAATGGGCGCAAAGTGGTTTTTTGAATATTATTGGTGGCTGTTGTGGCACAACTCCTGATCATATTCGAGCGATTAAAGCCGCTGTTGAACAACAGCCACCGCGAAAATTACCTGAAATTCCAGTAGCTTGTCGCTTAGCAGGTTTAGAACCTTGCACGATTGAAACAGACTCTTTATTTGTCAATATCGGTGAACGGGCTAATGTTACTGGTTCAGCACGCTTTAAGCGATTGATTAAAGAAGGCACCTATGAGGAAGCTTTAAAAGTAGCCGAAGAACAAGTCGAAAACGGTGCTCAAATTATCGACATCAATATGGATGAAGGGCTGCTTGATTCCAAGGAAGAAATGACCAAATTCTTAAATTTGATCGCATCTGAGCCAAATATTGCCAAAGTCCCCATTATGATTGACTCTTCTAAATGGGAGATATTAGAAGCGGGGCTAAAATGTATTCAAGGCAAAGGTATCGTCAACTCTATCAGTATGAAAGAAGGCGAAGACAAGTTCATTGAACACGCAAAATTGATTCGACGTTATGGCGCAGCCATGATAGTCATGGCGTTTGATGAACAAGGACAAGCCGATACTAAAGCGCGTAAAATTGAGATTTGTCAACGCGCTTATCAGATTTTGACTGAACAAATTGGTTATCCTCCTGAAGACATCATTTTTGATCCGAATATTTTCGCTGTTGCGACTGGTATTGAAGAACACAATAACTATGCTGTTGATTTTATTGAAGCTACCCGAGAAATTAAACAAAAATTACCATACGCAATGATTTCTGGTGG
>JAUXCJ010000259.1 GCA_030618965.1 Thiomargarita sp. | reverse complement strand
GGTATTACCCCAGATAATGGTAAAGCACTAATTAAAGCAGGTGCTGATTGTTTAGCAGTCATACATGGCTTATTTGGACAAGCTGATGTCACTGCTGCCGCTCAAAACTATGCAAAAATCTTTTAATTCTCATTGTCCACTCATTCAATTCAATCTGTCTCTAGTGATAAAAATACAGGAAAATAGATTATAGATGACAACATCCCATCAACATTTTATCGCAGCTCAACAACACATCCCTGGTGGAGTCAATTCTCCAGTCCGCGCTTTTAAAGGTGTCGGCGGAGATCCCATTTTTATTCAACGCGCCAAAGGTGCATATATTTACGACACTGATGGCAAGCGTTATATTGACTATGTTGGCTCATGGGGGCCGATGATTGCTGGACATACTCACCCAAAGGTCATTAAAGCAGTGCAAGAAGCTGCCGTTAATGGTCTTAGTTTTGGTGCGCCAACTGTGGTTGAAACACGGATGGCTGATAAAATTTGTGAACTGGTGCCTTCTATTGAATTAGTACGCATGGTGAACTCTGGCACCGAAGCCACCATGACTGCGATCCGATTAGCACGCGGCTATACTGGACGCGATAAAATAGTCAAATTCACTGGCTGTTATCATGGACATGTTGACTCATTATTAGTTAAAGCAGGTTCTGGGGTACTCACTTTAGGTTTACCCAATAGCCCGGGCGTACCAAGTGCTTTGGCTGAACAGACAATATCTTTAAATTATAATGACATAGAACAAGTTAAAAGCGTTTTCGCTGAAATAGGCTCGCAGATTGCCGCTATCATTGTTGAACCAGTTGCTGGCAATATGAACTGTGTCTTGCCTGTACCAGGTTTTTTGCAAGGCTTGCGTGAACTGTGTGATGAATCTGGTAGTGTTTTAATTTTTGACGAAGTGATGACAGGCTTTCGCGTTGCATTAGGTGGCGCACAGGCTTTTTATCAAGTAAAACCTGATCTTACAACTTTGGGCAAAGTTATTGGTGCTGGTATGCCAGTTGGCGCGTTTGGGGGCAAGCGCGAGATTATGGAACATATAGCCCCGCTCGGCTCGGTTTATCAGGCTGGTACTTTATCAGGTAATCCCATAGCTATGGCTGCTGGGCTTGCCTTGCTTGACATTATTTCAGAACCCAATTTTTATCAAGTATTGAGTGCCAAAACCGAAAAATTTGTCACCGATTTCTTGGCAAAAGCCAAAGCTGCTGATATTCCAATGACAGGCGTATCTATTGGTGGCATGTTCGGGTTATTTTTTACCGAGGCAGACAAGCTTGAAAATTTTGAGCAAGTATCTGCTTGTGATGTTGAACGATTTAAAAAATTCTTTCATGCCATGTTAGAAAAGGGCATTTATTTAGCTCCATCCGCGTTTGAAGCGGGTTTTATATCCTCGGCTCACTCAGAGGATGATATTCAAGCCACTTTATTTGCTGCTGAACAGGTATTTGCGAATTTATAAAATAAATGAGACATCCATTTAGATTTAAATCAAAAAAATCAATAGAGGCGATTTTGTACATTGTACAAAATCTTAAACGAGCAAATATTCACCGCATTTCCAAAATTATGTATTTTGCTGATAAAGCGCATTTGGAAAAGTATGGGCGTTTTATTTGTGGTGATAGCTACTTAGCAAAGAAATATGGGCCAGTGCCCCGCGAAACTTGTGATATTTTAAATAACAATCATGGCAAGAATAAAGCATTTCTCATTAAAAAGAAATTTTGGGTTAAACCGCTTAGAGCCGCCTCTACAGATTATTTTAGTGAATCTGATTTAGAGTGTTTGGATAAGAGCATTAAACAATATGGGCACTTATCATCTCACCAATTGACCAATTTAAGCCATGATTTCGCTTGGCAAGCGGCTCATGGAAACGACTTGATAGACATTGAAAAAATCGTGGCAACCTTGGCAAATGCCGATAGTTTAGTTGACTATTTGCGTGATCCTTGCCCAGAATAAGTAGTAGGGGCAATCCCCTTGTGGTTGCCCTGTCTTTCCATCAGAGGGTTTCATGAACACAGAGAGGAGTATTAAAGAAAATCTCCTGCCTTGGCAGGTACTTCGTTTATTTTGTAATTTCACCACTCCGCCTAAAAATAAACATGTATTAATAGTAGGTATTTATCCACAGCCATTAATTTTGATGGTGAATTCTAAAGTTCACCCTTATATAAAGAGCAAAGCTTATTTAAAATCATGTCAAGTTTTATTATCAGCTAGCCAGCATTTTTTTTTAGCACATGATTCTTATGTCGATTGCCGAGAACTTTATACTCATTTATCATTAGATAACATTTTGAATCAGGTACAAGCCGATAGACGATGTATAAAAGGTTTTATCAGTGAAGAAGCACAAGAACAAGTTATTGCTGCTATTAAAATTTGCCCCGTATTAGAAATACACTCTAAAAATTTGATACTTGCGGAACTTGCTTAATAATAACGCTAATCCCAACCCAGTTAGTTGGTTGGGCTTACTTTTTTTATGTGAATAGGATTTCTATGGATTTTGCTGCTGTCCAAACTTTAATCAATGATGATATGCAAGCCGTTAATACGTTGATTCAAAAACGTTTACAGTCGGAGGTTGCATTAGTCAATCAGCTTGGAAATTATATTGTTAATAGTGGCGGCAAACGCTTGCGCCCAATATTATTACTTTTAAGTGCCCGTGCCTTTGGCTATACAGGGACACATCATATTAATTTAGCGACTGTTGTGGAGTTCATTCATACCGCCACTTTGCTACATGACGATGTTGTTGATGCTTCGGAATTGCGACGTGGGCAACAAACGGCAAATAGTGTTTGGGGTAATGAAGCCAGTGTGCTAGTGGGGGATTTTCTATATTCGCGCTCATTTCAAATGATGGTTGAAATCAAAAATATGCGTGTTATGGATATCCTTTCCAACGCAACTAATGTAATTGCTGAGGGTGAAGTTTTACAACTTTTAAATTGTCATGAACCCGATACGAGCGAAGCCAATTATTTGCAAGTCATCCGTTCTAAAACTGCCAAATTGTTTGAGGCGGCGGCTCAATTAGGAGCGGTTATCAGTGGGCAATCGAGCGAATTAGAACAAGCGATGACGGTTTATGGAATGCACTTAGGCACAGCATTTCAATTGATTGATGATGTGTTGGATTACAGCGCAACAAGTGAAGAAATGGGCAAAAACATTGGCGATGATCTTGCTGAAGGTAAGCCTACTTTACCGCTGATTTATGCTCTAAAACATGGCACTAAAGCACAACAACAAATACTACGTGAAGCCATTACTCAAGGGGGAAAAGAGTTGATCAACGATGTGATCGCTGCGATTAAATCAACTAATGCAATAGAGTACACCGCGCAAGCTGCTCGTAAAGAGGCACAAAAAGCAACAGCAGCCTTGACAGGCTTATCCCCATCACTTTATACTGATGCCCTACTCGCATTGGCTGACTTTTCAGTCAATCGTAGTTTTTAATTTCGGGGTGTGGCTCAGCCTGGTAGAGCATTGCCTTCGGGAGGCAAGGGTCGGAGGTTCAAATCCTCTCACCCCGAGCAACTTTCTTAGTTTCTTTATTCAAACAATCCATTTTTACATCTCATCAAATCCCCACTAGTAGTTTATCAATTCACTGACCTTCATTTTCTCTAGTCGGAGTGCAAGGTAAGCTTGCACTCCAACTCATCGCCAGCATATATAATAAAATATATAATATCAATATATTAAAAAATTAATATCTATAATAAGTTATTTTATATAATGCCATAAATAAAATCAATTAGTTTCTTAGTTCAATAGTATTATAATAACCTT
>JAUXCJ010000367.1 GCA_030618965.1 Thiomargarita sp. | reverse complement strand
GGAAAAATATGACTTAATGATTTCATAGTGAAAATTTTTTCACTAATTTAAATATTTTAATGTATCCGCCTTGACAATTTCATCTCATATTTGGCAACATAAAAACTCTTTATTAATTCAATATAATGATTAAGGTTAAATAATGTCAAAAAATTTCCTAACGCCGGCTGAAACGGCGCAGTCATTTCTGAAATCTAGTGACTATAAAATCAAAATGCCGGTTTCCAAGATTCTCGTATCATCTTTTCTAGCCGGAGCTTATATTGCCTTTGCAGCCCAATTAATGACCACAGTCACTCACGATATGGCAGGTATTTTTGGGTTTGGATTCAGTGCTTTTATTGGCGGAAGCGTTTTCGGTATTGCTCTCGTTCTTGTTCTGGTTGCCGGTTCAGATCTGTTTACTGGTAGTAACCTTCATTCAGTAGGCTGGTTAAATGGAAATTTAACCAGCAAGCAGGTTCTAAACAATTGGAGCCTTGTATATGTTGGTAATTTTATAGGTAGCTTATTCTTAGTTTGGATGATATATACCAGCGGTGTTTGGGGAGGAAACGGTAGCGAGATAGGGGCGCAAGCGGTAGCTATTGCCTATAAAAAAACCCATCTGACATTTTGGGAAGCTTTTGCTCGTGGTATGGGATGTAATTGGTTTGTTTGTCTAGCTGTCTTTATCGTAGCTGCGGGACAAGATACAACCGGGAAGATTTTAGGCGCGTGGTTCCCAGTTATGGCATTTATTGCCAGCGGTTTTGAGCATTGTGTTGCCAACATGTTTATTATTCCAGCCGGGCTTATAGCTGCACAGGATCCAGCAATTGTTAATGCTGTCATGTCGAGTCATCCAAGCTGGGATCTTAATTCCCTAAATATGTACTCATTCTTGGTTGGTAACCTAATTCCAGTTACTTTGGGTAATATTGTCAGTGGTTCTGTGCTTGTTGGAGGCGTTTATTGGTATTTGTATGTGAAAGATACTGCCTTAGATCCCAAAACCGTACAAAATACCGAAACTATAAACGCATAAGCTATCCCATATTTAGGATAGTTAATTTTGCAATTTGAAATTAGACATTATCGGAAATAAGCCAATGTAGGGTGGGTAGAGCGATAGCGAAACCCACCAAATTATCGCAAAATGGTGGGTTTCGCTGTCGCTCTACCCACCCTACATAAAATCATTGATTTATTTGTCAAATTTGTTATTTCCGATAATGTCTATTGATTATTATAGCTAAAAAGCTTATCATATCAATTGAAGGAGTGAGTCAGGCAGTCGCTATTTCAAAAATAGAGGAAAGTCCGGGCTTCATAGGACAAGGTGCCAGGTAACGCCTGGGGGGCGTGAGCCTACGGAAAGTGCCACAGAAAATATACCGCTTTTTTATTTAGTTTTAATTTAATTAAAAAAGTAAGGGTGAAAAGGTGTCGGTAAGAGCGCACCGCATTGATGGTAACATCAATGGCAGGGTAAACCCCACCTGAAGCAAGACCAAATAGAGGAACATATAAGATGTGGTCCGCATCGTTCCCGGGTAGGTCGCTAGAGGTGCTTGGTGACAAGCATCACAGATGAATGGCTGCCCCACAGGTTCGCTTGTGGACAGAACCCGGCTTATCGACTCACTCCTTTCCTGTTTTTAAAAAGGGCAATCCCTTAGTGGTTGCCCTTTTTTTTTGTAAATACCTAAATTTCAAACCATCAGGATATTTCTATGCGTATTAAAAGTCGTTGGAATAAACGTGCCAAAAAGCAATCTATTGAAGATATTGCTGGCGCATTAGCTTATATAAGTTGGAGAATTGCCGGGAATGGCGTACTTGAACTTGAAAATAAAGGTTATGAAACCAAAAGTAACTACCATCGCCTTGAAATTATAGGAGAATTTTTAGCCTTTTTACTCCAAGTTGGAGATAGATTAGCTTATGAGCGGATGGAAGATGAAGAACGGCAACGTTTTATTACCGCTTTAGCCATGCACATGGCTGACACTTTCGCAGAAAATAAACGTGATTTATTAGGAGAAGGAGAATATCGTAAAGCGTTTATTGATTTAATTAATCAACAAGCAGAAGATTATGCCGAATTAAGTTTTAGCAATGGTGAGGCAGGATTTGATTTCTTGCGTTATTTTGGAGAACGTGTCGCCTCAGTTATGACAGATAAACATTTTTCTAGTCAACAAGTTATGGATGTAGAAGGCCCAGATGCCATTAAAACCTTTAAAAAAGGAATGGAGGATTTGTTTAAATAACTTTGAAGCCAAACCTGTCAGGTTTCGTTTTTAGAAACTATAATAACTATTTTACTTCAATAGAAGTTCTCATTTTATCTAAAACCTGTTTAGAGTGATTCTGATTCTGCTTATTCTGCTTATTTCTTTTTTCCTTGGCGATGTTTGCGAGTTTTTGTAATGTCTGTAGGCGACGCTCAGAAATGGTTTTGCTAATGTTTTCAGCAAATTTTTTGTTTTGGTTTAACAATGGCGTCAGATCGTTTTTTGAAACTTCATAAATAACCGTATCTGTCGCTGTTATCACTGTGGCAGAGCGGGTTTGTCCGGTTAACATAGATATTTCTCCAAAAAATTGGCCGTCGATGATTTCTCCAATTTTCACCTTATTATCTTCAACTTCGGTAAATATATTTAATAAACCTTCGGCGACGATAAACATCGTATCGCCAGGATCCCCTTGTTTAACAACCATTTTATTTTTTTGGTATAATCGTCGTTTTAAATAACTAGACAATTGATTTAATTCAGTTTTCTCTAACGAGGAAAATAATGGAATTCGGGATAAAAGCTCAGTACGATCTGCTGTGAAATCTTCAAAATGATCTGTTAAAATTGGAGAATGATAAATATATTGCTTGGGATAAGCCGTAGAGATACCAGCTTTTTGTAAATGTCCAATAATACTTATCATAAGGATATGGCGACCTACCTCAGGAGCAAGGTTGCCATTCATC
>JAUXCJ010000197.1 GCA_030618965.1 Thiomargarita sp. | reverse complement strand
TAGAAAAGAGTCAGCAGCACTTATACTGGCAAGGCTGGAAAATGCTATGGCACAAGGGTTTGTGACTTCAGTGGATATTCTGTATGGCCTGCCAGGGCAAACTCCGAAGGGCATTTTAAATACCTTGGAGCGTCTTGTCAACGTGGGTGTGCATGGTGTATCGCTTTATAGGCTGAACATATCACGGAGAAATAATAGGTTTTTTGAAAACATTGCCGGGTTTGAACGAAACGCAATGCGCGACTACCTGTTGTTCCAAATAGCAGAGCAATTTCTCAAAAATCATAAATACCAAAAAAACCATTTTACGCATTTTGCTCTACCTGAAGACCAAAACTTATATTTCAGGCATACGCAACGGGGAGAAGACTTATTAAGTTTTGGTGCAACGGCTGATGGTGTTTTTCAGCATTACCACTATCGACATCCCGTGTACTCGAAATACATGCAAGGCGATAAATCCGAAATCCCAGTTTTAGAAGGCGGCGTTGCTGAGTCTTTGATGGAGCGAAAATGCGATCCGGCAATTAGTGCTCTGATGGGGGGTAGTATTAATAAGAAAATTATCTTGGCACTTGATGCAGAAAATTTATTAAATGAATGGTTAGATTGTTTGTTGCTTGAAACATGTCCAGATGCAGAATCTTATCTTTTGACAGCTAATGGTTCTTGGTTTGTAAGTCAAATGATTTGCGATTTGCAGTCGCATTGCGGCGATAGACTATCGTTTTATCAATAAACCAATATAATTCAACCTAAAAGTGGCAATTAATATTTCACCTAAAAATTGCAAGTATATTGACAACTATATGAAAACATTTAATAATGGTTTTTATGAAAAAACAAAAAATTGTAACTAATTGAAAATTAATTGAATATTTGTGTGTGCCATTTTTATAAAATTAAAAAGGAAAAAAATGGAAATCACGATTATCAGTAAACCGCAGCAATCCATTGGTTGGAACTATATGGTCATAAATTATCCTTTTGATAAAGCTATTCATCAATTGTTTGAGGAACAAGTCGAAAAAACGCCTGATGCCATCGCTATTGTATTTGAAAATCAGTCGTTGAGTTATGCAACTTTAAATCAGAAAGCGAATCAGTTGGCTCATTATCTACAAATTTTAGGTGTTAAACCGGAAGTGTTGGTAGGTATTTGTGTTGAGCGTTCCCTTGAGATGGTGATAGGCTTGCTAGGGATTCTAAAAGCCGGAGGGGCATACGTGCCACTAGATCCTGATTATCCTGCTGCGCGTTTAGTGTTTATGTTGGAAGATGCTAAGGTACCAGTGTTGTTGACTCAATCAAGTCTCAAAGAAAACTTGCCCCCTTCTCAAGCCTCCATGGTTTGTTTGGATACCGATTGGGCTATGATTTCTCGGCTGAGTGAGAAGAATATTGACAGTGGTGTTAAATCCGAAAACTTAGCTTATGTGATTTATACGTCTGGTTCGACGGGGAAACCCAAAGGGGTTATGATTACACATGGATCATTAGTGAATTTCGTAGCAGTAGCGATTGCCGAATATGAGCTGACTCCGCACGACCGCATATTGCAATTTGCCTCAATTAGTTTCGATGCCTCTGCCGAAGAGATCTATCCTTGTTTGCTCTGTGGTGGGAACTTAGTGTTACGTTCTAATGAGATGTTGAACTCAGTGCCCATCTTTCTAAAAAATTGTCAAGCGTTAGAATTGACGGTATTGGACTTACCGACCGCTTTTTGGCATAAAGTAACCTATGAATTAGCCAAGGGCAAAATCAGGTTACCAGAGTCATTGCGTCTCGTCATTATTGGAGGAGAAGAGGCACTTTCAGCATCAGTAGCTTTATGGCAAAAATGGGTGGGAACAACAACTCCCCGGTTGGTAAATACATACGGTCCCACGGAAGCTACCGTAGTCACAACAATGTACACATTACCAAATCTAGCAGAAAATCAATTGCAGAATATCCCGATTGGGCGAGCCATTTACAATGTCCAAACCTATGTGTTGGATAAAGACTTACAACCTGTTCCCCCCGGTGTACAGGGAGAATTACATATCGGCGGTGCGGCTTTAGCAAGAGGCTACCTCAATCACCCCGAATTAACAGCCGAAAAATTCATTCCTAACACTTTTAGTAACGACCCTGATGCCCGTCTTTACAAAACCGGCGATTTAGTCCGCTCCTTTCCAGATGGCAATCTGGAATTTATGGGTCGGGTTGATCATCAGGTTAAGATTCGTGGTTTTCGGGTTGAATTAGGCGAAATCGAAGTGGCACTGACCCAACATCCTGATGTGCAAGAATCGGTCGTTGTACCCCAAAAAGACAAATTTGGTAATTTGCGCCTAGTGGCTTCTATTGTGTCCAATATTATGCCTGAACGGATACCTTTTCAGAGCGTTTGTCTTATAGATGTGGATGGGAAGCGTGTCATAGTTCGCACGGAAAATATTTCTAGAGGCGGTGTTCATTTAGTAGGAGTAACAGAGATTTTTACTAAAAATAAGCACATTCATCTGAATATCCAACTGCTCTCTGAACATGAAAAACGTTGGCTAAATGGAACGGTGATGTGGGTGTCCGGGTCAGAGGCTGGTATTCAATTCCAACTGACACAGACTGAGCAGGATCTTCTTAACCAAAGTTTAGAACTTTCACAGCAAAGCTTTGTGAAAATATTGGAACGCCTGATGACCAAGAGTCTGTACAATTACCTGAAAAATAAATTGCCTGACTATATGCTACCTCATCGTTTTAGGTTACTCAATGCCTTGCCTATGACACCTAACGGTAAGATAGATCGGCGTGCGCTTATTGAGAATAGTTCAGTCATCAAATATCAGATACCCTCAAAAGATATATCTGGGGAACCTCGCACACCAGAGGAAGTCCTTTTGGTCCAAATTTGGGCGGATCTGTTGGGCTTTTCTCAAATCAGCATCCATGACGACTTTTTTGAACTAGGTGGACACTCCTTACTCTTGAGTCAATTGTCCTCACGAATATACGAAGCCTTTTCTTTCGTACTCCCGCTACATTGTTTATTTGAATCACCTACAGTTGCTGAAATCGCTCAAGTGATTAAGCAAATTCATCAAGCCGGAGGCGATGTAGCCGCAGCGACGACTAGCGTCATCGATTTCAATAGCGAAGCTGTTTTGGACCCGACTATTCAACCGCCAGCGATACCTGTTGATAGTGGGTATTTAACCCATCCAAAGACAATTTTATTGACGGGAGCAACAGGTTTTTTAGGGACTTATTTACTTTATGAACTTTTACAGCAAACCACAGCGAATGTTTATTGCTTGATTCGCTCATCCAATGCAGGCGTAGGCAAAAATAAACTCCAACGCAAGCTTGAATCTTGTTCTTTATGGGATGACAGTTTCAATGCCAGAATTATCCCAGTAATTGGAAACTTGTCTCAACCCTTTTTAGGTTTATCAAAATCATATTTTCAACATCTCGCTAGTAAGATTGATGTAATTTACCATAATGGTGCAATGGTAAATTCTCTTTATCCCTACTCTCAACTGAAGGCTACCAATGTTCTTGCTACTCAAGAGGTACTGAAATTAGCGAGTAAAATCAAGACAAAATCGGTGCATTTTATCTCAAGCCTTTCCGTTTTTTCCGAGTCTAGTGGAGTCCGGAGGTTAGTTAGAGAATCCGAGATTGATGACATCGAAGAACTTGAGGATGGTTACGCTCAGAGTAAATGGGTGGCGGAAAAGTTAGTGATGCAAGCTCGTGATAGAGGTTTACCCGTGTCTGTCTATAGACCAAGCAGAATAATGGGACATAGTCAATCCGGAGTTTCTAATCTGAACGATTTATTAAACCTAGGAATCAAAGGCTCGATTCAACTTGGCATATTGCCACCTATAGACGATATAGAATGCAACTTAGTGCCGAGAGACTATGTAAGTAGTGCCATTATCCATCTATCGCGGCAAAGCAAGTTGTTAGGAAAGACTTTTCATTTAGCGAATCCTAACTCTAGCCGTTGTGGAGATATAGTGAACTGGATTCGCTCTTTAGGCTATCCAATTGAGCGGATGTCATACGCTCAATGGCACGCTGAACTGAGTAGTCAGAAACAAAATGCTTTGTATCCGCTATTACCAGTTTTTTCTCAAGATAGTTCCGAACAACAATCCTTTATAGAGGCACAGTTTGATTGCCAGAATACGATTAAAGGACTAGCAGGTACTGAGATTGTCTGTCCTCCTATCAATAGCAAATTATTCGCGCTCTACTTTTCATACTTTTGGAATAGCGGTTTTTTGGAAGCACCATAGTTATACTTGGACTGCCCTGTTCTGAGTTTGTGGAAAGTACTGAATCACAAATTTTCAATGATTTTGGAGTCCAAAGCTTTAGCTTTGGGACTTAAAATTAAAAACGCCAAAGCTAAAGCTT
>JAUXCJ010000065.1 GCA_030618965.1 Thiomargarita sp. | reverse complement strand
GGAACGTTTGCATGACAATCTTTTAGTGGTATATCTACAAACACCACGCTCGAAAACCTTACGATTTTTAGCCGGTCAGTCTGCGACATTGACACTAAAAGAGGGAATTTCAGCAGAATATTTTATCGCCAGTTGTCCCTGTGATGGACGTCTGCTTGAATTTCATTTAGATAATTTGTCTGATAACCCAGCTTTTGGTAGCCTGAAACAGGGACAAATTGTGAATATTGAGGCACCAAAAGGCGAATTCATTCTGCAAGAAGAATCGACGCTCCCCGCCCTGTTTTTAGCCTATGCTCACGGATTTGCTCCCATAAAAAGCCTTATAGAACATGGGATAGCCTTGGAAACAGTCAGTTCATTCCATTTGTATTGGATAGTGCCGCCTAATGAGTGTGAACATTACCAGAAGAACTTCTGTCGTGCTTGGGCGGATGCTTTGGATAATTTTCAATATACGCCATTGATGGGAGATATCAAACAGTCACTAACGACTGTGGTTGAAGATTATCCTGATCTCAAGGATGTTGAAGTCTATCTCAGTGGCCCCAAATCATTTACCACCGTTGCCAATGCGATGTTGCGCGAACACAATCTGCCTGAGACACAACTTCATGTGGGAGAGTTAAATTAAATTATAAAAAGAAGGTAGCAAAATTTTTCCGTTTGACTCCCTTCTTTTTGACATAAACGGTTTTCCTCTTTAATGTTTACCTGGTGCGAGTTTTACACCACGCCGTTCATGCGTAATGTACGCTTGTAAAGCAATCATTCTCGGATCATCAGCACTCAAAGCTTTGCCTTCAAGTGGATTGCGAATACACCAATTTATCATTTCCCATAAAGGGGCGACTTTTCCCAGTTGTTGCTGAAACTTGGGATAAGTTTCTGGATGGATATTGGCTCCATTGGGATGGCATTGAGCACATACAACACCATTATTGCCTAAATTTGGGTCAGTAAATACCTCACGCCCTTGTTTAACAACTGTCAGGTATTCTTGTTGCCAGCGTTCCAAATCGGCTTTGGTGAATTCATCAGCAAACGCGCTCGATGATACCAAGATCAAACTGCCCAATGCCAGCCATAAAATACTAAAATGCCCTGGTTTGATATACATTATCTTCTCTCCCCTTAATAGTGAGTCTGCGGTGGAATACGATGATCCTGATACTTCATATCTTCGGGACGACCAGTCTGAGTATTAAAAGCCACCGTGCGGCGGCTATTGTTAGCCAAGCTATAATGCATGGCGGCATTACCATTATGAATATCAACAAATTGCCAGCCGGTAGCATCACGTTCAAAGAAAGGATCGGCCCGGTTCATGTCCACCGTGAGCTTAGGCATGTAATTCGGGGCTTGGGCATAAGTCTTGGGATAGGGCCAAGGCCAAGCTGTTGCCATCACCGACTGAAAACTAATATTACCAATCTGGTTGTACTGAATCTGATGCACATGACCATAGAAGACGGTGACTTTTTTAAAGGGCTGCAATAACGCCTGCACTTGTTCAGCATCTTCAGTCCAGAAGTTCCAATTTTTAAACAGCTTTTGTAGTGGTGAATGGGAAAACACGACCACAGGAGTGTCCTTATCTACTTTCGCTAAGTCTGCTTTAAGCCAAGTACGCTGTTTTTCACCGACCATGAATGGCGAACCATTAGGATTATCCAAACCCGCCATAACGTTCATGCGTTCCTCACCGCTAGACCAGCGGTTATAGGTCCAGTCATCGTAGGTCAAGATACTGTTTAGTACTACAAAGTGAACTCCTTTGTGATCAAAGCTGTAATATTGCGGACCAAGTTGGCTTTCCCAGTACTCACCTAAGTCTAGGTAATAATCATGCTCGCCCATGACATAATAAGTTTTGTGGCGTAGCCCTGAAAGCAATTCCAAGCCGTGATCGATCTCCGATTTTTTAGCTAATTGTGCTAAATCACCACCATAGATCACAAAATCCGGCTTGGGATCCATCAAATTAGTCTCCGCTACAGCCCGCATTAAACCCCGATCCCAGTTACGCACAAATTGCTTACCTTTGATGTGCTGAATATGCGAATCTGAAATATAGGCAAAAGTGAAGTTTTGTTGACTGTCTGCAAAGACCATTTCAATGGTACTCAATGGTAAAGCAGTTCCCGCCATCAGGATGCCAGCACTTTTTATAAAATCACGACGGTTTATATTACTCATAATTGTTTCCCCTCATTAGTTCGGTAGACTGGTAAGCGACACGAGGAATAACATTAAATCTGTCATCTGCTGCTCACTCAGATTCAAGGGGCGAATACCGCCACTCTGAAAGCCATTCACTGGATCATTGTTATTGATTCTTCCACCATTATTATAGAATTCAATGACATCTGGTAATGTTTTGAGGCTGCCATCGTGCATGTAGGGAGCCGTCAATGCAATATTACGCAATGTCGGAGTTTTAAACGCGCCCATATCACGCCATTCATCGGAGACAGCAAAGCGTCCCAATTCTGAGATATTTTTATTGGTCAACACCGCTATATCCACATCGGTACCTTGGGCTTTGGCTTGGGAAAATGCGGTCGCCAGTTTCTTCACATCTGGTTGAATACGCTCAAAGCCAGTTCCCAAGTTGTGAAAACGGTTATCAGTGAACAAGGCATGAGTCTGACTGATTGTGTGACAAGAAACACAACGCCCTTGCTCGGTGAACACCTTCAGCCCACGAATAGCAGCCGCGTTCATAGCCTGCTTATCTCCCCCGTATTGATAACGGTCAAAGGCTGAATTGCCAGCAATCACCGTGCGCTCAAAACTAGCAATAGCTTGGGTAACTTCCTTCATAGTTAGCTGCTCACCACGCTTACCAAACACTTTATCAAAAGCAACCACATACGCCGGATCAGTACGCACAATCTTTAAAATGGGATCGTGATTTTCTAGCCCCATTTCTACTGGATTAATAAAAGGCTGTGCCGATTGTCCTTCTAAATCAGGTTCACGCCCATCCCAGAACTGAGTTTGCAAATAAGCAGAATTCAGTACAGTCGGAGCATTACGAGTACCCGTCAACTTATTAATGCCCTCTGATACTCGTAATGGACTATCAGTAAAGGCTTTGTTTTTGTCATGACAAGTAGCACAACTTACCTTACCTGTAGAACTGAAACGACTATCATGGAATAACTTATCCCCTAGTTTAATCTTGTCAGGGGTTTGTGGATTATCTGCTGGAATCGGCACCGGCGGCAATCCCAAGGGTTCTGCCAAAGCATATTCCACAGTCACAGCAGTCAATATAGATAGAACCAGCAATTTGAGTTTCATAAAGAATCTCCTTTTAGATAAGATACGGGAGACAATAATGAGACTATCACCAGAAAAAATCTAATTGCTTTTTTAGAGACTTCTGATAGGAAAAAGTTATGAGTATTACTTTGAAGTAGTTAGGGTATGTTTTGTTGAGCTTCAACAATTTTAATTTCTTCGTTTGTCAATCTATAGAGTTGATAGACGAGTTGATCTATTTCTGTTTCTATGGCGGAGGTGTCAGCGGTGTGGTGTTCATTGTGTTTTTTTAAAGACTTTATGTAACCAATTAATAAATCCTTGCATTTCAGTTGATTGCAAGTTTATTAAATTGCCATTAATAGCTACATCTAGAGTTTGCCCAGGCCTTTTTTGCCATGCTAACCAAGTATAAATAATGGCTTTTGTCTGATGGTAATCACTAAAAAGAGTGACGGGTAATTTTTTCAGACAAGTGCGAACTGTCTTTAAAAGTTGATGTTGTTCGTCTCCATAGACGGTTTGCTTAATTAAATCTTCTAACATTCCATTGTTTTTATGATTAGGCATTAGCCACAAACCGATAGGAGCTAAGCCGTCGGAATGTTGAAATAAACTACCCGTGTAAGGTAATTGGGGTGGATTTGAGGGAATTCGATAACCGTTTTGTGCTAAGTGTGTCGTTAAAGTTTTCCAACGTTGTTGAAAACCACCCCCGCTCACATAATCGGCATCGGCAATAATCCCAAGCTGTAGTATTTCACCCTTTTCCAATCTTTTGATAAGTAAATTGATTAATTTAGGAAAATGACTAACAGTGTTAGCTTTCAGCCCATAATTTTTGGGTGGTGTAATGTCTATCTTATCAAGCAATTGTAGTTGTCTCAGTAGTGCTTCAAAAAAATCAACATCGCCTTGCCCTTCAACCAACAAAACAGCTACTTTTTTATTAGCCATTAGCGAACCTCTAAATCTGCTTGGGTAATTAGTTCTAATTCTTCTTTATCATAAGCAGTTGCTATGACTTGATTTTCATTGCTTTTTAAAGCACTTCGTCCAAGGTTAAATAGCATTCCTTCAGTTTCATTGGCTTGTGTTGTTTCAATAAATGTCGTCACACAATCCCAACTATGCGTCGTTGCAAACACTTGAACATTTAACTCTTTTGCCAGTTTAAAAATCAATTCCCATACTTTGGGCTGTACCGTGTAATGTAAGCCATTTTCAAATTCATCAATGAGTAGAAAGCCATCTTTGGCGTTGACTAGGGCAAGGATTATATGAAATACGCGAGATATACCCTCACCTAAATGTTTGAGAGGAATACGTTCATTTTTTAAAAAAATCATGGGAATATTTTTATCTGGTTTGACAATCAATCCCACTTTTTGTATTTTTTGATCAAATAAATGTAAGCCTTTGAGAACGTATTCTTCTAAAGGAGTCACAAAAATGTTATTCCATAACTTTTCTACTGGTTGGTTTGCCATCGTTGTACTGACAAACTGGGTATGTTCATTATTTGGAAAATTAGGCAAATTGATGGAAGGGGGATAATTTTTAAATGAGCAGTTATTACCTAAATTATCAAAATTTAATTCCATTTTTGGCCAAATTTTTTCACCAAGCGTCAATTCGGGGGCAATTATGATGGAGTCATTAGTAAAATAATTATAATAAAGAAACTTTAATGGATTAGATTCATCAATGAGTTGACTATTTTCCCAATTTTCATCACGTTGAGAAATTATTTTTTTCAGCACAGCAGGATTAGCATAACTTCCATAAATCCACAATGCTTCCAATAAGCACGTTTTTCCAGAATTATTCCGCCCAACAATCAAATTGACGCGCCCCAAATGTTCAATTTTCAATTCTTTGAACAGACGGAAATTTTTAATATAAAGTGAATCTAGCATATTAGTTATCAGTTATCAGTTAATTTAATCACTAGCCAAGAAATCAATTCAAAATATTCGCTATTTTTGATTTCCTCTTGGCTATTAAGTAATATGTTTAAGTTGCAATCCTTCTTGTGGAATACGATAATTATTAGAAATCACTGCTACAAGCCAATCTTTGAGCTTATCAGGGAGCCAATTCAATAGTTCATCATTTATCGTCCGTTGCTTACTTTTACACCAGTGCTTTTTTGGGACGGCACTTTGGAGAATTTCATAAAGTTCATTGTAGGTTGGGTTAGATTTTTTTGCGTAGCAAAAAAACGTAACCCAACAGAGCAACGACAAAATTGTTATATGGATTGATTGTTGGGCGACGTTTTTTTGCGTAAAAAATATAGCCCAACCTACAGTATAATCTTTTTATTTTCAACTATTTCCAAAACTTGTTCACGGGAGTCAAAACAGTAATCGCTTCTTTCTCAATTTGCTCAGTATTAATTTTTTCAAAATCACCAAATTTTTGGTTTAAAGTGCCTTCTTCATTTAAGGTTATGAGATATTGAAATTTGATGCCTTCTGATAAGGTATTTTCAATAAAATTATCTAACTCAATAAAATGCGCTTTATCCATGCCATCAAATAGCCCATCATGAATCAAAAACCTTGGGCAATTGATATTGTTTTTGATCGTGTGTAATAAAATAGCAATATCATAAACTAATGTTCTACCCCTATTTTGACCTTTTGATTCTTCCGTATCAAAAGTAATATTAATGGAAAGTTTGCCATTAGAGCGAGGTTTTGGCGAGATGCTAAAAGATGAACTGTCTTGAGTTTGTGAATAAATGGCATTATAGACTGATGAAAAAATATCAGAAAAGTTGGAGACTTGAGGTTTAATAATATCAAGGTATTCTAAAATTTCTTTGTTAATTTCTTTATCCTTCAGTTCCCAATCGGCTTTTTCTTTCAGTAAATCGTTATATGTTTTAACTTTACTTTGTAATTCTGACAGTTTAGCTTTAGTTTCTGCTAAGTTATGGAATGCCTCTGTTAAATCTTTTAGGGCTTCTTTAGAGTCTAAAAACAGAAATAATTTAGCACGTTCTTCATCCCATTTTTTTATTTTCTCTTTTCTTTTATCAATTTCGGTTTGAAGAGCTTTTATTTCATCTGAGAGAAAATCTTCACGAGAAGACGCTAATTGTTCGCGAAATTGAACCGCCTCTGCTAAAGACTTAGCAATATTTTTACCCAATAACTGGTTAGTTTCACTATACAGTTTTTTGACTTGATTTATTTTTC
>JAUXCJ010000010.1 GCA_030618965.1 Thiomargarita sp. | reverse complement strand
CATGGCTACATCCGACTTGAGCAGTTGACGAAAGAAAGGTTTTGAAGGTTTATCAAAAAGCCATACAAGAAGGGGCTGATTTTGTGGTAGGTCCTTTGCAAAAGCAAACGATCTCTTTATTGGCTAATAGCCAACTTCAATTACCTGTGCCAACATTAGCTTTAAATCATTTAGTAGAGCCTACCAATACAGGCAACTTGTATCAAGTTTCTTTATCACCCATAGATGAAGCGATAGAGGCTGCAAAGCGTGGTTGGGCAGATGGACACAAGTCCGCATTTATCTTAGTACCAGACGGCCATTGGGGCGAAAGCATATTAAAAGCATTTAAAACCGAGTGGAAAAAACAGGGCGGACAAGTCAATCAACACATTTATGGCAAATCTTTTAGGCGTTCAATTCCGAAAGCCCTGAAAAAAGTAAAGACAACCGATATGGTGTTTATGGTGGCACTTCCTCAACACGCCCCAAAAATTCACAAGTTTATAGTTAAAGCCCTTGGTGAGAAATTACCTATTTATAGTATTTCTCGTGTCTACGGCGGCACTACTAATCCTAAACGAGATGCAAAGTTAAATGGTATCACGTTTACAGATATGCCTTGGGTTTTAGCACCTGATGACAAAGCCAATCAATTGCAAGCTATTTTGCAAAAAAAAGGCAAAAGGGCTATGGCACAATTTAACCGTTTCTATGCTTTTGGTGTTGAAGCCTATTATTTATTGGCAGAGCTCCAAACATTGAACAGCTATCAATGGCAAGGGCAAACCGGGCATTTATCAATCAATAATATGGGCGTTATCCATCGAAATAAGTTATCTTGGGCACGTTTTGTCGATGGCAAACCACAATTACTTGAATAAATGAGCTATTCTTCTGGACAATGGGCTGAAACACTAGCCCATACCTACCTATGCCAGCAAGGGTTACAACCCCTTAAGCGAAACTTTCGTAGTAAAAGGGGAGAAATTGACCTAATTATGCTTGATAAACAGATTTTAGTTTTTATAGAAGTGCGCTATCGAAAAAGTCAGCATTATGGTGGCAGTTTAGAAAGCATTGATATTCGCAAACAGCAACGAATTTTAACCACAGCCACTTATTATCTACACACCCATCCTTGGACACAAAAACATCCTTGCCGTTTTGATGCCATCTTAATTAATGGTGCTATGGAAAATCCGCAATTAAATTGGATAAAAGATGCTTTTAGAGCATAGCCTAAATTTCTTCAAAACCTCTCCCTAAAAATCCAATTACCGAGATTTTTTTCTTAATTGTTTTTTGACGTGTTGTTGTATCAAATCATAATATTTGGGATAATAAATCATTAATATAATAACTATATAAACGATAATAAATGCCAAAACGTACTGATTTAAAAAGTATTTTAATTATTGGAGCCGGCCCAATTGTCATTGGACAAGCCTGTGAGTTCGATTATTCTGGCGCACAAGCTTGTAAAGCGTTACGCGAAGAAGGCTATAGAGTCATTTTAGTCAATTCCAATCCTGCTACCATTATGACCGATCCTGAAATGGCGGATGCCACTTATATTGAGCCAATTCAGTGGCAAACTGTTGCTCGCATTATTGAGCGTGAGCGTCCAGATGCTTTATTGCCAACAATGGGGGGACAAACCGCTCTCAATTGTGCCTTGGATTTAGCCCATCATGGCGTTTTAGAGCAATTTAAGGTGGAAATGATCGGCGCCAGCATTGAGGCGATTGATAAAGCTGAAAATCGGGAAAAATTTCGCAATGCCATGCAAAACATTGGTTTAGAAATGCCTACCTCATTCATTGCCCATAAAATGGAGCAAGCTTTTGAGGCACAAAGCCAAATTGGTTTTCCAGTCGTCATTCGTCCCTCTTTTACCCTTGGCGGTAGCGGGGGCGGTATTGCTTATAATCGTGAAGAATTTATCCAGATTTGTGAACGTGGTTTAGAATTATCGCCCACTCATGAATTATTGATTGAAGAATCGGTGCTAGGTTGGAAAGAATTTGAAATGGAGGTAGTGCGAGATCATAAAGATAATTGCATCATTGTCTGTTCTATAGAAAATTTCGATCCGATGGGGATACATACTGGTGATTCGATCACTGTCGCGCCGATTCAAACGCTGACAGATAAAGAATATCAAATCATGCGTAACGCCTCAATAGCCGTATTACGCGAAATTGGTGTCGAGACAGGCGGCTCTAATGTACAATTTGCGCTGAATCCTAAAGATGGGCGCATGATGATTATTGAAATGAATCCGCGCGTATCACGCTCATCAGCGCTCGCCTCCAAAGCGACTGGCTTTCCAATCGCCAAAGTTGCTGCTAAACTTGCCATCGGTTATACCTTAGATGAACTCGACAATGAAATCACAGGCGGTGCAACGCCAGCCTCATTTGAGCCAACAATTGATTATGTTGTAACCAAAGTCCCCCGTTTTACCTTTGAAAAATTTCCCCAAGCTGAGCCCTTATTGACAACCCAAATGAAATCTGTTGGTGAAGTCATGGCAATTGGGCGCACATTCCAAGAGTCTTTACAAAAAGCTTTGCGTGGTTTAGAAACTGGCGTGAATGGGCTTGATGAGCGTATAAATCCTAAACTAGATAAAACTTCAAAAGAAGTGCGTGATTTATTACGGTATCAGCTACAAAATCCAGGACCAGAGCGTTTATGGTATATTGCCGACGCATTTCGGGCCGGCTGGACAATTGAGGATGTTCAAAAACTCACAAATATTGATCCTTGGTTTTTAGTCCAAATCGTTAATTTAGTTGATGAAGAGTCCAGTTTATGTATTGGATGCTTAGAAAATATGCAGCCAGACAGATTTCGTGTTTTGAAACGTAAAGGTTTTTCAGATCGGCGTTTAGCACAATTGTTAGAAGTCGATGAAGATAATGTTAGAAAAGTACGCCATCGTTTTAATATACGCCCGGTTTTCAAGCGAGTTGATTCTTGCGCTGCTGAATTTTCGGCCAGTACAGCCTATATGTACTCCACTTATGAAGAAGAATGCGAGGCTTATCCTAGTCAACGTGATAAAATTATAGTTTTAGGAGGTGGGCCGAATCGTATTGGTCAAGGAATTGAATTTGACTATTGTTGTGTACAAGCCGCCCTTGCTTTGCGAGAAGATGGCTATGAAACCATTATGGTCAACTGCAACCCTGAGACAGTTTCTACCGACTATGATACATCTGATCGGCTCTATTTTGAGCCGCTAACCTTAGAAGATGTTTTAGAAATCATAGAAATAGAAAAACCCAAAGGGGTCATAGTTCAATATGGTGGACAAACCCCATTAAAATTGGCACGAGCCTTAGAGGCAGCGGGTGCGCCCATCATTGGTACAACACCAGATTCAATTGATTTAGCCGAAGATAGGGAACGTTTTCAAAAACTTATTGCTGAGCTAGGTTTGCGACAGCCCCCCAATCGCACCGCTCGCACAATTGATGAGGCTTTAACACTGGCTGATGAAATTGGCTATCCGCTGGTTGTTAGACCCTCCTATGTGCTTGGCGGACGGGCTATGGAAATTGTTTATAATCATGAAGAATTAAATAGTTACATGCAAACAGCCATCTCGGTGTCCAATGATTCACCCGTTTTATTGGATCATTTTTTAGAAGAGGCGATAGAAGTAGATGTTGATGCCATTTGTGATGGAGAGCAAGTTTTAATCGGCGGCATTATGGAGCATATTGAACAAGCAGGTGTACATTCTGGTGATTCGGCTTGTTCTTTACCACCTTATGGCTTATCAGCTATGATAATTGACCAATTGCGTGAACAAATGAGCCGTATGACAAAAGCCTTAAATGTGGTAGGATTAGCAAATGCCCAATTCGCTATTCAAAATCAAACTATCTATGTTTTAGAAGTCAATCCGCGTGCATCACGCACAGTGCCCTTTGTTTCAAAAGCTACCGGCTTATCTTTAGCACGGATTGCTGCTCGCTGCATGGTTGGGCGTAGTTTGGCCGCACAAGGTACAACGCAAGAATGCGTACCTAGCTATTATTCAGTAAAAGAAGCCGTGTTTCCCTTTGCCAAATTTTTGGGCGTTGATCCATTATTGAGTCCAGAAATGAAATCAACGGGCGAAGTCATGGGCGTAGGTCGTACTTTTGGTGAAGCCTTTGCAAAATCACAACTGGCAGCAGGCATTGATTTACCACACTCAGGCTTAGCCTTTTTGAGTGTGCGCGATGCTGACAAAAATGCAGCAGTTGATGTAGCAAAGGAATTAGTGGCCTTGGGCTTTGAACTGTTGGCAACGCGAAGAACTGCACAAGCTATTAAAGATGAAGGTATTGATTGTACTTTAGTCAACAAAGTCACTCAGGCTAGACCCAATATTGTAGACAGAATAAAAAATGATGAAATTAGTTTTATCGTCAATACAACGGAAGATAAACAAGCCATTGCGGATTCTTTTCAGATTCGCCGCACAGCATTACAACATAAAGTGACTTACACAACAACAATTGCTGGTGCAAGAGCGACAGTGTTAGCACTTAAAGCCTTAGATGCCACTGATATTAATCGTTTACAGGACTTACACCAAGAATTACAGGGGATAACAAGCGCATGAGAAAATCACCCATGACAACACGGGGAGCGCAAAAATTGCGTGAAGAATTAAAGAATTTGAAAGCGGTAGAACGCCCTAATGTGATCCAAGCTATTGCAGAAGCGCGTGCGCTTGGTGACTTAAAGGAAAATGCCGAATATCATTCAGCGCGAGAACAACAAAGTTTTATTGAAGGGCGTATTTCTGAAATTGAAAGCAAAATTGCTGTAGCAGAAATCATTGATATTAAAAAAATCAATGCCAGAGGCAAAATAGTTTTTGGTACAACAGTAGAATTGAAAAATATCGAAACTGAAGAAAAGGTTACTTATCAAATTGTTGGCGATGATGAAGCAGATATTGAAGCCAACTTGATTTCAATTAGTTCTCCCATCGCCCGTGCCTTGATAAGTAAAGAAAAAGGCGGCAAAGTCATTGTACAAGCCCCGAGCGGCAATAAAGAATATGAAATTTTGGAAGTGAAGTATATTTAAATGTTTTAAGACCTGACAGGTTTTAAAAACCTGTCAGGTCTAAATTCGTATAAATCCTTTTCTATTATCTCTCCTCAATCCCAACCAACAATAAGGTTCCTATAATGATTTAACTTATTCAATCAACCCCCGTCAAATTGATTTTTATTTACAAGAAAAATGTAATTGAGGTAACAATACCCAAATGACAACCATTGTTCAACGCATTTCTGAAACCCTTTCTATTCCAGAAACTCAGGTACAATCCGCCATCACCTTACTTGATGAAGGCGCGACGGTACCATTTATTGCCCGTTATCGTAAAGAAGTA
This sequence comes from Thiomargarita sp., assembly GCA_030618965.1. Taxonomy (GTDB): domain Bacteria; phylum Pseudomonadota; class Gammaproteobacteria; order Beggiatoales; family Beggiatoaceae; genus JAUXCJ01. The sequence continues at coordinate 4,902 of JAUXCJ010000010.1, read as the reverse complement.
ACGGGCGGCTTAGATGATACTCAACTGCGTCTTTTAGAGGAACGCTTGTACTATTTGCGTGATTTAGATGAACGCCGTGAGGTGATTTTAAACAGCATCCGTGAGCAGAATAAACTGACACCTGAATTAGAAGCCGCAATTAGAGAAGCCGATACCAAAACCAGTTTAGAAGATGTCTACTTACCTTATAAACCCAAGCGCAATTCTAAAGCCAAAAAGGCTAAGGAAGCTGGGCTAGAACCCTTAGCTATCGAATTATTAGAAAATCCGTCCCAGAATCCTGAAGAAGCCGCTAGCAATTATATCAATACTGAAAATGGGATTGAAGACAGTCAACAAGCCCTAGAAGGGGCACGCTATATTTTGATGGATCAATTTGCGGAAGATGCTACTTTACTGGAAGCACTACGCAGCTATCTTTGGAAAAATGCGAGCTTGACTTCTAAAGTTATTGAAGGAAAAGAAGAAAAAGGGGCTAAGTTTGCCGATTATTTTGAACATAAAGAGCAGCTAAAAAAAATTCCATCTCATCGCGCCCTCGCCATGTTTCGTGGACGAAAAGCCCGCCTGTTGCAATTGCATTTAATCGTTGAAGGCGATGATGAGGCTGGAAATATAGAAGATGTCGCGCCTATCTTTTGTGAAAGCAAGATTGCCAAGCATTTTCAGATTGAGGATCAAGAACGTCCTGCCGATGCTTGGTTATTGGAAACAGTACGCTTAGCATGGCGTTCCAAAATTCGCCCTCATTTGGATGCTCAATTGATGACACAGTTGCGTGAGTCGGCTGATGTCGAAGCCATGAAGGTTTTTTCTAGCAACTTACATGATTTATTATTAGCCGCACCAGCAGGACAGCGTGCGACTATGGGTTTAGATCCGGGGATACGCACGGGGGTGAAAGTCGCTGTTATTGATCCTACTGGTAAATTATTAGATACCGCCACTATTTATCCCCTGACACAGAAGAAAAGAAAGTGGCAAGAGTCAATTGATAAATTGGTTGAATTAGCGGCTACACATAAGGTAGAACTCATCTGTATCGGCAATGGAACTGGCTCGCGGGAAACTGATAAATTAGTAGCTGACTTAATAAAACAACATAATGACTTACATCTTTCTAAATTGGTGATTTCAGAAGCTGGTGCATCAGTATATTCGGCCTCAAAATTAGCCGCTGAAGAGTTTCCTGATTTAGATGTATCAATACGTGGTGCCATTTCGATTGCAAGACGTTTACAAGACCCACTAGCTGAACTGGTGAAAATTGAACCAAAATCTATTGGTGTGGGTCAATATCAACACGATGTCAATCAGAGGAAATTAGCACGAACCCTTGAAGGGGTAGTAGAAGATTGTGTGAATGCTGTTGGTGTTGATCTAAATACAGCTTCAATACCGTTGCTGAGTGGTGTTTCTGGCTTGAATTCTGGAATAGCACGTCAGATTGTTGCCTATCGTGATGAACATGGTGCTTTTTCTAATCGTAATGGCTTAAAGCAAGTTGCCCGTTTCGGTGAAAAAACTTTTGAACAAGCTGCTGGTTTTTTACGAATTGTGACCGGGGATAACCCGTTAGACGCTTCTGCTGTCCATCCAGAAGCTTATCCGATTATAGAACGTATTCTTGCTAAAACTGATAAATCAGTTAATAGTTTAATTGGTGACGTTAAATTTTTACAGAGTCTCAACCCAGCAGATTATACGGATGAAAGGTTTGGTTTGCCGACTGTGACGGATATTTTGCGAGAACTCGAAAAGCCGGGGAGAGATCCACGTCCTGAGTTCAAAACACCTACCTTTAAGGAAGGAGTGGAATCCATTGAAGACCTTGAAGCGGATATGATCCTGGAAGGGGTTGTCACGAATGTGACCAACTTTGGGGCATTTGTGGATGTTGGAGTGCATCACGATGGTTTGGTACATGTTTCTGCACTTTCAAATAATTTTGTGAAAGATCCGCATGATGTTGTCAAAACCGGGGATGTGGTAAAGGTAAAAGTGTTAGAAATTGACCTTAAACGTCAACGGGTAGCTTTGAGTATGTCTTTTAATGAAGTCAAACCGGAACGCAGCAAGAGGAGAGAAAACGAAATGAGCCGTCCTCGTCCTCGTGTCCGTAAAAGACAGCGTAAGGCTAAGGTTAGTAGTAGATCAACCCCAAGCATAGCTCAAACTAATAATCAGCCATCGGGATTTACGAGTATTATGGAAGAAGCATTTGCTAATGCTCGTAAGGATTGAAGGATTAAGGGCAACCACGGGGGGATTGCCCCTACTTGTTATAGGCTCATAATTTCTTTAATTAACCCAGGGCCTCGATAAATTAAACCAGTATAAATCTGCACTAAGCTAGCACCTGCTTTGAATTTATCTTGTGCATCAGCGGCACTCATCACACCGCCAGCGGCAATGATAGGGATTTTATTGTTGAGTGCCGCACTCAGTTGTTGTACCACTTCAGTGGCACGCGCTGATAAGGGTGCGCCACTCAAGCCGCCTGCTTCTTTTGAGTGAGGTAAATTTTCCACGCTTTCCCGTGATAGCGTCGTATTAGTCGCAATCACGCCATCTATCTCATGAGCTAATAGCTTATCTGCAATGCTTGTCACTTCTGCCTCACTTAAATCGGGCGCGATTTTTACCACCAATGGCACATATTTTTTGTGTTGAGTGGCTAATTGTTGTTGAGCTTCTTTTAAGGCAGTCAATAGGCGATCTAATTCATCTCCTTTTTGTAACTGGCGTAGCCCTTGTGTATTGGGTGAGGAAATATTGATAGTCACATAATCGGCATAGGTATAGACTTTTTGGAAACAAATCAAATAATCATCTACTGCTTTATCTAAAGGCGTATCAAAGTTTTTACCGATATTAATGCCGAGTATGCCGCGATAATTGGCTTTTTGAACATTTTTTATAAGTTCATCAACTCCCTCATTATTAAAGCCCATACGATTAATCACGGCTTGCGCGGCTGGTAAACGAAATAGGCGTGGTTGAGGATTACCCGGCTGCGGGCGTGGAGTCACAGTTCCTACCTCAATAAAGCCAAATCCCAAGGCAGCTAAACCATTAATACATTCAGCATTTTTATCCATTCCCGCAGCCAGCCCAACAGAATTAGGAAAATTTAACCCCATTACGGTGATGGATTTATCTACTCTTTTGCCAAAAATAAGTTTAGTTAATTTTAGCACATGGAGTATTTTAAGGCTGTGTAGGGTAATGTGATGGGCGGTTTCTGGTGATAATTGGAATAGTAAAGGACGTAGTAGTGAATATATCATAAAGTAGCATCAGCTCAAAAGTTACTCGGGGTTATTTCATTTTAACCACAATAAAAATCGTTTATTCTCATTAATCTTTATGGCAAAAAACATGAATAAGGCTACCAAACATCCTACAATATGGCTAAGAGGTATTGGCGTAAAAATTTGTTGTCTTGAATAAGGTAAAATGAATTTATTTAGGTAAATTTCTAAGATAATCTTAATCGGGATGACAAGAAGAATCACCAAACTTATGAAACGCCATGGCTGTGAATCACGTAATCCCCAAAGCGCGAGATAACAAATCGAGCCATAGACTAAACCAGACAGTCCTCCATAATAGATCATGTTTGGTTTCATAATCATCAAGGATAGGTTAATAAAAAAAGCCATTAACACGCATAACAGTCCAAAATGCCGATAGTTTTTATGCTCAATAATCCATCCCGCAATCCCAAAGCCCGAAAGATTATAAAATAGGTGGATATTCGTAAAATGCACTAAAGGCGAGGATAAAAGCCGCCAAATTTCTCCTTTAAGTATAGTAGTCCGATCATAAATAAATGCGGATGAGACTTCAGGTAAAGCATACGATACGATGCTCAAACCAAGAATAAAGATTGTCCAAATGGGTGTCTGTGAGATTATCCTTTTCGGTAGTACCATAACCGAAATCCACCTAATACCACAATGAAAATTAAAAAATATAGGTCCAAACTACCGCCGCCGCTATCGTTTATGAATTATTTGGTAATCTTGTGGTTCTTCTTTAATTCTTTCTCTGAATAGTTCAAGCTGTTCTTTAAGACTAATCACAAGTTCATGACTTGCTTGCTTGAAACCTTCCAGACTGTCGATGCGTATCTGTTCTGATATATTGATCGGGGTTGATTTACTCTTTATATGGCTAACACCTGGTGCTCGAAATAGCATTTTACGGCTTTTTATGTCATAAACGGAGGCATCAACCATCGTGTGGGTATCGTTTTTTTCTCCAGGCACAATATATGCGCCGATGATTGTCCAATACGTTATAGAAGCCAATCCTCTATCGGTAAATCGGGTTTGATCATAAGAAATCAGCGCAATCACATCAATCCCGTACATAGTGCGAAGTTGATCCAGATTTGTAAAACTGCCCTTTGCAGTGAGATAAGCCGATGGAATAAGGTCAATTGATTTGACGAAATCATATTCCTTAAAATGCTTGCTGATTTCTTTCATTAAAACCATTTTATCTCTTTCTGTGAGATTCTTAGGTCCCCCAGATGCTCTAGGTACAAAAGCAATTCCAACCTTTAAAGGTAAGGATAATAAGGGAATTTTAGGCGTTTCGATGTGCTGATTTTGGTTTGGGTAGAGATACTGGACGACGCTGCTGTTGTAGTGCTTTAATTTAGACATAGTACAGCCTGCCAACATGCCAGAAACATACATGGACAGTAAAATCACGGTAAGTATTCTTAACAACTTCATATTTAGCTCCTTCAACAGGATAATTTTTTCTAAAACCTCAATTTATTGCAATGCTTTGACTATAAAATAAATTACTGACATAACAATGCCAGGTACTGAGACAAACTGATCTCAACTATTAATGACATCTTACTTGTAGCAAGTACAAAATTAT
>JAUXCJ010000394.1 GCA_030618965.1 Thiomargarita sp. | reverse complement strand
CATGATAATTTCCGTTTATTAACGCTGTTGTATTAAATATAGCACTAAAGACTAATATATCGCCGAAACATCGGCCCCAAGGTATTAGCAATTGCTGGAGGTAGTTTTGACCAAAGTGAAATGATCATCGGTTTTAACTTACTCATCGGTATTACCTTACTAAAGGTCGAGCTTTTTGCTGTCTTTTCAATCAGCCCGTTTATGTTAAAGTCTTGCCAATCTAATGCTACGGGCTTTGCTCCCCATTGCTTTTTAAATCGATAGGTACCTTCACCAATGGTTGACCGGCCAAAATCAAACGACTCAAATTGGTTGTCAGCAGCAAAACTAAGTAATCCCCAATAAAGAGCCATATTAGTGGAATACTTATTATATTCGATCAACGTCGAGGCCCAAGGCACTGTCACGGTCTTACCACAAAGTAAAATGATCGCGCCACCAACAACTTTATTCTGGTAATGCACTAATCCAATTTGAGCTCGTTCACCATAAAGCGTCACAATTGACTCAAACCATTGTTTGGCATGTATCGGTGAGCCTAGTCGTTGCATATTAAATTGCATAATTTTGTAAAATTCCGTCACTGCTTCTAAATCACTTGTCTGTGAATAGGTAACGCCATTTTTTGCTGCTTTTTTTACCTGACTTCTTAGTTTGGGCTTAAAGCTTGCCAGTAGTACTTCAGATGATTCTGGTAACGGCAAAATCATTCGCACTTTAGACCCTAGTGGAAACTCTTTTTCAACATCGGTGTTTTTTCCTTTAGTCACGCTGTCCTTAGCGACACTTCCCCTTAAGACTAAGTTATACGCTGTTTCTTTACCTGAAAGGTCTTTAGCGGCAGTTACTAGTGCTTTGTTTACTTCAGCGCTGTTCGCCAGTATCCCTCCGACATCACAAAAAGGTAACGAGCATAGAGAACCGGGTAAAAATAATAAATTGATTTTTACTAATGGGACCAAACCAACAATACCACCATTTTTTTCGGCTATAAGATAAAAGCACTGATGCTGGTAGGCTTGCTCAATAGATTTAAGCCATGCAGTAAAATGGTAAGGAGTGGCTTCGGGATGCTGTTCAATAAACTGATCACAGGCAGGATAATCAACAGGTTCGGCTATTCTGATAGATATCAACGCAAATACTCCTACTGATGAAGGCTACTGGGGTTATAGGACAGTTCATCCGAATCGTTGTGTAGTTGCATTGTAGTTTCCAAGATAGTGCAGAACTCTATATTTGCTTGTGTTTTTAAATGACGCACGACGTCCTTTATACCCATAAAAAATTTTTCTATCGCCCCGTAGGGAATATAGTGGAAGTGATAGGAATTCTCAAAGGAACAATCGTACTGTGGAAAGGTCCACCCCAGTCGGGTTCTTCCGTTATGTCTACAGGCAGTATGAAGTGTAGCATTTTTTGGTCTGACGTATCCGTGGTTACCATTTAGTTATTTGATACCATTCCTTTAAATAATTCAGTGTATTCACGCGCCATTCTTTGACCAGAGAAATGTTCATAAACAAACTCTCTGGCAGCAGTAGATAATTTATCGGAAACTGCTGAATCAAAGAGAATCTTTTCCCAGTGTTCCGCAAGAGTCTGTTTTTCACCTAGAGGGGCTAATAATCCTGTTTCATCATGAGTAATCAATTGATCAATACCCGCAATATCATAAGCAGCGACGGGAATTCCCATTGCCATGGTTTCCATCAAACACCTTGGAATACCCTCTAATGTTGATGTCATCACAAAAATATCGAACGTCTTTAACCAATCGAGCCTATCGTCTCTAAAGCCTAAAAATTCAATTGATGGATTTGATGAGAGTGTTTTTGCGTATGTCTCAAGTTCTTCTCGCTGCTCTCCGTCACCCAGTAGAATTAATTCAAGATTATCGTAGTTATTACTTAAGCTCTCGAAAATTTCTAACAAATCAAACACATTTTTACGACTAATAATTTGCCCAATAAAGCCGATGCGCTTTTTTGAATCATTTTTTTCGATTGTACCTACATCACGAAGACGCATTTTTTCAACTTCATCAAGATCTACGCCATTTTGAATATAGGTGACTTTGTTTTTATTGATACCAATCTCATCCGCATCCTGGCATAACTGTTTGGACAAAGGGACGATGCTATCAAACCATTTAAGAAATTGATTGCCTAATGCAGTATAGGTTTTCAATTTCCAGTCATCTGCATTTTCAAAACCATGCAGTGTTGAAACTGCTTTTATGCCAGAAATGCGAGCAGCAATAAGGCCAATAATGTCGGCTTTATAACCATGGGTATGAATAATATCTATCTTTTCTTTTTTAATAAGCTGACATAGCTTGGATACAACACTAACATCAAATCTACCTTTCATGAGGATTTCGAAAACAGGTTTGTCAAGCGCTGTAAATTGCTTGGCAATTTCTAAGTCTTTTAAATTATGCTCGACAGTCACGGCTAAAGTGCTGTTGACGTCATTATCTTTTAGGTTTTTTGCAAGCGCCAAGATCCATCGCTCAGCGCCATAAAAGCCGGTTGGACAGATAAATTGTAAAACATTCAGAGGTTTACTCATTTTTGAAATCTACACCTTATACTTTAAATGGCTTTAAACAACCTTGAGATCGCGCCTATTACTATTGCAGGGTATAGTATTGAACAATACTAGTTATACTAAGCTGCTTGTCCATTATATTATAGGGTAAAAATAATTTTAGACAACTAGTACTCCATCAACATTATATTGACGGATATAAAAAGCTGATAAACAGTCATCTGCGTTGTTGCACTCGCTT
>JAUXCJ010000435.1 GCA_030618965.1 Thiomargarita sp. | reverse complement strand
TTTCGCCAAGAGTTCACGGACATATACAATCCCTTCTTTTAAATTGCTTTCAATATCTGCCATCGTAATCTGTGCTGAACCGCGTCCAGCAGCCGGATTAACAACGATGGCACAGCAGGCGTAGCAAAGGGCTAATTCTCGTGCCAAAGCAGCTTCTGGCATCCCTGTCATGCCTACAATGTCACAACCATCTCTTTCCATGCGATTAATTTCTGCCGCTGTTTCCAGACGAGGGCCTTGTGTAGCACCGTACACGCCTTTAGGATGTATTTTGGTTTTTAAATCATTTTGTTGGGCTGCACTCAATAATTGAGTACGTAAATTATCACAATAGGGGTTAGTAAAATCTATATGAGTGATTTCTTTTAAGTCTTCTGCAAAAAAGGTATGTTCGCGCCCTGCTGTATAATCAATAAGTTGATCAGGAATCACTAAATGCTTGGACTCCATGTCAGGATTAATGCCACCAACTGCGGCAATGGCAATAACGTTTTTTACACCTAATTCTTTAAGGCTCCAGATATTTGCACGATAATTGATTTTATGAGGTGGGATTGTATGGCCTGCGCCATGGCGTGCGAGAAAAATAACGGATTTTCCGCAATAACTACCATGAATAATTGGGCTAGAAGTTTCACCATAAGGCGTTTTTAATATTTGCCGATGGGTAATTTCTAAACCCTCAAGTTCAGTTAATCCGGTGCCGCCAATAATTGCTAAATCGCTCATAATCCATGCACCGCATAAATGCCGGGGACATAACGTAATTGTCCTTGATAATCCATGCCATAACCAAAGACATAACGGTTAGGCACTGTTAATCCGGTAAAATCGGCTTGTTGGATACCTGGACGTTGCTTGTCAAGTGTTTTTTCGATTAACACGGCGGTAAATACTTCTTGTGCGCCTGCCTGTTGGCAATATTTAATAATGGCTTGTAAAGTTAAGCCCTCATCTAAAATATCATCAATGACTAGTACGGTGCGATTTTCTAAACTGATGTTGGGATATTTAATCCAGTGCAAATCGCTGCCAGATGTGTCGCCTCCGTATCGGCTGGCATGAATATAATCAATTTCTAAGGGAAAATTAAGGCGGGGCAGGAGTTGCCCTGTGGGGATTAATCCGCCAAGCATGACACTGAGGCATACTGGATATTTGTTTTGTAAACGTTGGCTAATACCTTCTGCCATATCATCAAGCACATTTGAGAGTTCTCGTTCAGTGTATAATTCATCGGCTTTTGCCAAGACGTTTTGGATTTTTTCTATTTCCACTTGATTTTCCACTTTTAATTTTCCCCCTTTATTATCAGCGCAGATTTGTCAATAGTATATTCGCTTGTAAAAGGCATCCCCTGCCTACCATCCAAACAACTTTGTGTGAATTAGTAGGTAAACTGTCAGGTAATTGGTACAATACCAATTTCTTAAGGGTAGAGTGACGATTGGCTTTAACCTCGATAATGTAAGTATCACCGTAAAGAACTGGCAAATGACTAGGCCATGCCAATGTAGTTTGATGGGCTGGCCATTCAATGCTAACTTCTTGTCCATTCGATTTGTGCCTGATCAACAAGGTGCTGGTAGTTTGGCTTTGTTCTTCTGGTCGCCATAAAATAACAGGCGCAGCAGGGGCAACACAATAAAAACGTTTAGTCGGGGTGCTAACAACATCAACCAACCATAAATTCTGGGGTTGTACTGAAAGAGCACGGATGCTTTCTCTCTCTATCAAGAATTGAGCCAAAGTCGTGATTAACTTTTGATCACCAAATTCATTATTTTTACCATCTAATGTCAGTTGGATATTGGCTAATGCGTTGTTTTTGAATTTATCTTGCAGTTTTCCTTGAAAGGGGCCACTTACTGTTTGCACGTTGCCACTACCAAAGACGACCGTGATTTTACTGTCGGTTGGAAGATTAACAGGTGTGTTACTTTCCAGTATCTTTCCTCTGGGGTATAACTCGCTAGCATTAGAGTGAATCACAACCATATCAGCCGCTTGCGCGATGCTAACAAGAGTAATTATGGACAATAATAATATGGGTGGTCTTAACATTGTGTAACTCCTATTATGAGTTCATGACGGTGAAATCTTGCGGGATGAATACTCAGTGTTGTCCCTTTTGATATTATCAAACAGTGAATCAGAAAAAAACATATTTTTTCTAATGTTTCAAACAACAATAATAATTGGTCTATTTTAATAAGTTATTTATCCATGCCCTCATTCGCAGAGCTACTTAAGTTTTATATGAACCGTAACAATATGAATAATGCGGAACTGGCTAAAAAAATAAAGGTGCGTCGTGATCTTTTAGTCGAATGGATGACAGATGATGTCTGTCTACCACTTGAGCGTGACCAAGTGCTGCGCTGCGCCAATCACTTCAATCTAAGGCCAGATGAACGTGATGAATTATTATTAACGGCAGGATTCAATAAGGAAAATGATGACATGTCATTAGATTTGCCTAATGTTATGACAGCTTGGCAAAGCAGCCCTTTTGTCGTTGGG
>JAUXCJ010000129.1 GCA_030618965.1 Thiomargarita sp. | reverse complement strand
CCTTGATTCGTAAAGCTATACCCAATATTATTCCACCTAAACTTAAACCTAGAGCCAAAATAAAGATTCCCAGTTCTGGGCGCATGAATACGTCTAGTGTCGCTGTGGCATATATCGCGCTTAGAGCAGTTAGGCGTATTGTATTAACGATACTGGGTTTTAGTTCGAGTTGATGGAACTGTAGCATTATTAAGACTGTGATAGCTACTGGAATTGTATAGACTTGTAGCAGTTTGTAGTTCTCTGCCCAGCCGGGTATCCAGATGTATATGCCTATATTCAGGGCTAATAGAGCTAGATACATGGGTAACTTGTTTTGGGAACTGGGCGTTATTAGTAAGTATAGTGTTGCTGCTGCTATTAGTGTGCTTGTAGCATAGATTGAATCTAGTTGTAGCGGAACTGTTAGTATCGCTAACATGGGAAGTAGTAGCGTCAGGCGGTAAAGGGGTTTGGAGGGGGCGAACTGGTGGAAGCTAAATAGTATGTAGCCGGAACTCATTAGGATTGCTGTATCCCAGACGTTTAGCGGTGCTAATCCTAGCCAGAGTAGGCGGCTATAGGTAATCATTAATCCGATTATTATTGCTATGCCGTAGATTAATATGGTTTCGGTTAATGCGTTTCGCCACCAGAGTAGGATTAATAAAATTCCGGTTATAAGTACGGCGACATTATCTAAATTGCCAAATAGGTAGTTTAGTTCTCTTCCGGTATTCAATGAAGCAAAGTGAGCAATGCCATGTAGTAGCCAGATGCCTGCTGCTATTGCTGTTAGCCAAAAGTTGGTTGTTGTTAGTAACCAGTTTAAGTTGTTGGTTTTGGAAATAATCCGAGTAGCTAGGAAGGAGCTGAGCAATAGTACTGTTATTGCTAATAGGGCATTTTGTAAAGCGTACCAAGGTAATAATGAGCGGAATTCTGCTTCTGGTTGCCAAATTATCCATAAGGAATGTAGTAGCACCCAGAGTAAAATTACGCCGCCTACCATCCATCCTCGCGCTAGTTTTTGGTGTTGATTTTGGAAGCCAAATATAAAGGTTAATCCCGATAATAGAGCTAGATTAAGCAGGCGTTCCGTTGTTGATATGTCTAATAGTAAACTCATTAATGCTGCTACAAAGCTTATGGGTAGCCAGTATTGGATTGCTTTGCTGAGTTCTTCTATGGGGTTTGTGTCTTTATTGAAATAGATAAATAACAATAAAGCCATCATCCATAAGTTCAGTAATAGAGGCATTCCCAATAATGTTAAGAACAGTAATAATGTTGTTAAAAACAGTGAAAATAGTAGGCTATGTGCTGCTAAGGATTGGGGGCGTAGGATTAATACATGCAAAAAAGAGAAGTTGAGTAGTAGAGCTGAAATGACAAAGTATTCCCAAATGCTGTCTTTCATAAACCAAATTGCTAAATAAAATAAGTTGATTCCGCCAAATATTAATAATTCCAGCAATAAGAAGGAAAACACAAATAAGGGATTCGAGAAGTAGTTTATTTTCCATTGAGCAATGCTAATATCATCCTGATAGCGTTTTGTTAGCCAACTCAGGATAAGTAATAAATTAGTCCAGAGTATCGTGCTACTGAGTATGAAAAAAATACTTTTATCAGATACAAGCGGAAATAGTTGTATTATAATAATCAAACCACTGCTTATTAAACTTAATACTGTCATCCACGGCATCCACCACCAGTTCACATTTTTGCACATTAAGAATAAGTACATTGTGACAATCAATAGCGTTTGCCAGCGCAAAAACTCATAAGCTTCAATATCTAGTATTAATCCACCCAATACAAAAATTAGCCCAAGTTTTGGCCAAAAATCCGGCGTAATTGTCCACGGTTTTTTTAGGTGAGGCAAAATATAATTAGCTACTGCCCAAAGTATAAAACCATAAGCCAAAAACGCATAAGGTGTGAGAAGTTCAAAAACACTGATAAAAGCGAAGCTAAATAATAGCCCAATGCCTACACCCCGTATAGCTGGAGCATTTTTCATTGGACGCAAAAGTGGTAATAATCCCAATCCTAAAAATATAAAAGCTAAGTACGCTTCTTGCCAATATTCTAGTGATAGAAACAAACTATTTAGCAATGCCCAGAAATAAATGATTCCAGCAGTATGGTATAAAGGGCGTTTGTAAATTTTTTGCCAGGTTGGATATGTAAAGAATTCCGCGATTATTGCTAAGCCGATAGCTAGTAGAATTAAAATAGGTGTTGTGAATTGTGGAGATGCTAATAAATATAATGGGGAATGATTCGAGATTAATGCGTAGAGGCTGAAGCCGCCTAAGCAAATACTGGCGATTAATAGATATGTGTTTAGTCGGATGCGGTAAGTTAAGCCACTTTTCCAGAAAAATATGGCTGTAATCGCAATTGTACACAATAATACTTCGGTTTGACTAAATAGGGCAGTTCCGATACTTATTGGAATTATGACAAAAGCGGTTCTATGTATCCAGTGTTCAGTTTGTACACGCCCACCTTTGCTGCCATAGTTACCTTGCCAGTCGAAAAAGGCGAGCAAGTGATTTAGTGAGAATTTTGGTAAAAATAACGAAAATAACCATAAGATTAGCGCGTAAGTAGCCGCTAGAAATGGAAACCAGTCATCTCCGAGCGGATTTATAACGAATAATGTACCTAATAATAACAAAAGAGTTACAGGTAATAATGCTAGTATTCGCGTATAACTAGCTAATAATGCTGTTAGTAAGGCAGCCCAAAAAGCTGAAATTCCCCAGGAAGTATTTAATATAGTTGGGTTGGTAAAAACTGGTTCAAGAATTCGCCATAATCCGACAAACCATAATAAAATCATGGTTTGTTGTAATGGCAATTTAAGCATTTTAAAAATGCCACTATTTTGGCGTACTTTAAAAAACCATAATATAGTAAGCGTTTCGGTTGTTTTGGTTTTTGGAGAAATTAAGGCAAGGTAAACTAGACGATAATGAAACCACCAGAGTAGTAACCAGACACCTAAAGCAAGTAAAATCAATCCTCTGCCTGAAGACGTTGGAAAATAGTAATATTTCAATAAACCACCTGCCGCAGCTAATGTCAGTAGCATGGCATAAAATAATAGCCGAATTCGTAATGCTAAACTCAGCCACAATAAAACGCCACTTACCGCAATCAGTAACCAAGCTAAAAAAGTTTCTGTATATAATGCTGCTAGAGTGATGCTAAGAATTAAACTTAATAATGAACTATTGAATAAAACTTCGGTTGTTATAATAAAACCGGTATCTTTTGAACGCTGCAATAATCCCCAACCAGCCCACAATATCGCCAGGATAATCAAGCCTATACTGAACTGATATAGGAAAGCAATTCCAAAATAGAGCGGCATATAAGCTAAAGTCATAGTCGCCAAAGCGGTTGCGACATAACCTTTATATGGTTCAAAAGGTTTCAATTTTTCCTCAGCATCGCAAATTCGAGAAGGCTTATATAAATTGCGTAAAATGCCCACTGTTGCAACTAATGCAGTCAGCATCGCCATTTCTCCGGGCGGCGCATAATACAAACTCGACACTAACAGCACTGCGCCCAAAGCCATCACCACGCGACAACAGACTAAAGCAAGTTGAGCCGATTCCCGCTTTTCAGCAAAACTATGCAGAAGCATAATTCCACCTATTCCTGGTAAACTCAGCAAAAAATACCAATGTAGCGGAAAATACTGCAAAATAAATAACCAATATAAGCCACTTAGAGAAGCCAAAAATAAATAAAGCGGTTGAATGGTTAAATATTGCCACACCATTAATCCGTACAATACTGCAGCCATTCCAAGCACTATGGTTATTGTTGAAAAAGTAGCAGGAGGAAAATTTTGTCCAGAAAAAGAAAGCAAAACTGCCAGCATTGATAGCCCATAAATCACAAAACTAAAATGACTCAATAATGCTTGTTTATTAAGCCATTGTTTAAATTGCACATCAACCGACAACAGCAATAAACAAATAGCCATGAGAAAAAATCCCGCATAACCATTTGGTAATTCAATACCGCTATTCCAAGTCAGAAGCACAAACGAGACTAATGCCGCATAAACCAAAGTTCCAGCAGTATAATAAGCAGTTTTATGCTCATCTATAAAAATAGAATGTAACCAATGTTGGGTAAATCGGCGTAAAGCATAGCCCAAAATAGTTAATAAAATCAGATGTAAAGCTATTAAGGTTAAGTAGTTAGGTAAGAGAAGCAGAAGAGGTTTAGTGAATTGTAAACTAGCTAAGGCGATAAAAAAAGGAGGATATTCTTTTTGTAGGCTTCGCTCCATAACTCCAGCAGCTATCCGAGTCGCTACAAAAAATATGCCGACTGCGAAAATAGACAGCAGTATTGCAAAACTCAACCATAATCCATTTTCCATTCCACTATAAATCAAACGCAAAGCCGCAGTAAAATTTAACGGAACTAGTAAAATTCCCAAAGTAAACAAAACGCTACTCGAAGTTACCAACTCCTGACGATGACGACGGATTTGATAAGCTCCCCAAAATAAGCCGAAACTATAAAGACTTAAAACTAAAAAAATTGTTAAAGCATTATAAAAGCCACTGGTATAGCTGACTAAAAAAATAGAACCCGAGACAAAACAAAAGCCTCCGATAAACCAACCGATATTTTGCCAAATAAATGGCATTAAAATATTTAGTAAATGCCAATTACGCTTTTTAGGTTTTTTAGGAACTTCAATAATTTCAGGAACTACTATTTTTACAGGTTCGGGTTGAATTTCAGGCAGTTTAGGTAAATCTTGAATTTCAGGAGTATTTTTAATAGGAGCTTGAATTGGTTCTATTAATTCGGTTTTAATCTCGCTTTTATGCAAATCAGTTAATTTAAAAAAGCGAATAAACCAAGGAATATTGCCCAATTTTCCATCAACTCGCTCATCCAACATTTCCCAAGTTGACTCTAATAAATGCTGCTGCAAACTATACGTCATTTCTAAATCATTGCATAAGGTCAGATAAACTTTATCAATTTCAGTTTTTATTTTTTGATAATCATCAGCACTTAACTTGCCAAGTTTAAGTTGATGTTTAGCGGCTAAATCCAATAAAACTAAACTACTAAATTGATTATTAACGAAATTAGCTTTTTTGGGACGATGATAATTAGCTAAGTATCCTAAACCGATTCCTAATAAAATTGAACTGATGGGAATAATCGCCCAATATTTTATAGTTGAAATTAATATGATTGAAATTAATAAGAATATTATCCATGCTGTCATTGGTGTTCTCCAAATTGACTGAATTGTGGATAATATATCATTAATTTGTGTTAATAGCAGGTTTTT
>JAUXCJ010000262.1 GCA_030618965.1 Thiomargarita sp. | reverse complement strand
TAAGTCTCATTCTTTTCTATTAGATATTTATCTAATAAGGGAAAATCATTGAGCTGATTGATGCTACTAAAAATCTCATTTAGGCTTGGAAACGTTTCTTGTATGCCAGTATTCAGATATTTGAGTATATATTGTTTGCTGAGTGCCGAATATTTGAGTTCATAGCTTTGTTCCAAGCTTGCTATTGTTTTATCCCAGAAATACGATCGTTCACGTTCAATCACAATAGTGAGTACCAAAGTTAATGCAACCCCATTTTTCAATGCGTCGATAGTAACTTCACTAAGCTGATAATTAAATGTGGCATCCAATAGATAAACATCATCAAGCAAATGTGTTTTGGCTTTAGTGATAGAAAAATCCGCAGAAAATACTGACTGAGAAAGTAATAATAACAGGCATAACCAGTTAAATTGTTTTAGAAAGACAGGCATAATAAAAACCATCTAGGTTATTTTCACCGGGCAAAATTTGTCGTCCATACTGTTGTGCGTGGCCCCAATCAGCTACCAATACGGTTTCAATAGCATCGGTATGAGTTTTGAGAAAATTCTGGATTTGTAGATGATTTTCCTCGGCAAAAATGGAACAAGTCACATAGAGTAATTTTCCCCCCGGCGCAAGTAGGGGCCACAATGCTTTAAGTAAACGCTGTTGTTGTGCTGCCAGTGTCACAATATCGTTTGCTTGGCGCAAGTATTTGATGTCGGGATGACGGCGAATAACGCCACTGCCTGTGCAAGGGGCATCAAGTAATATTCGGTCAAAAGTTTGACCATCCCACCATTTATCGGGTTGACTGGCATCGGCACAACGTACTTGAGCTGATAGCTGCAAACGTTGTAAAGTTTCTGTTAGCAAAGACACACGGGCTGCTTGATTATCTATGGCAAGTAATGTACCGACATCATAACGTTCTAGCAAGTGTGCCATTTTCCCGCCCGGTGCGGCACAGGCATCTAATACTCGTGCGCCAGTAGGCACATCAAGTAATTCTGCGGCCAGTTGTGCAGCACCATCTTGTACCGATACCCAGCCTTGGTTAAATCCGGGTAAGCGTTGGACATCTATCGGCTGTTCTAGGCTGATACCATTATCTGTATCTGCCAAAGCTGAAGCTTTGGACTCCAAGGATAGCAGATAGTCGTCACGCGAGATGGCGCGGGCATTTACTCGTAAGCTCATCGGCGGATGGCTATTATTCGCTTCAGCTATACTTTGCCACTGAGATGGCCAATTTTTTTGTAATGCTTTGATTATCCAAGGAGGATGGGCTAACTTGACATTGATATTTTTATCAACTTTTGCTAATAATGCTTCACCTTGGCGTTGAAAATTCCGTAATACGCCATTGACTAAACCTGTAGCCCAAGGTTTTTTTAGAGTACGTGTCACATCCACCGTAGCTGCTGTAGCAGCATGGGGGGGAATGCGTAAATACAAGTGCTGATATAAACCGATTAATAATAAGGATTGAATATCGTAATCTTTATCTTTGAAAGGCTTACGTAGTAGAACATCCAATATTGCCTGCAAGCGCGGTTGCCAACGTAATACGCCATAGCATAAGGCTTGAGCCAAGGCGCGTTCACGGCTATCTTTTAGATGAGATAGTGTTAGACAATCGGATAAAGAACGCCTATGAGCTATTACTTGGGTTAAGATTTGGGTGGCTACACTGCGAGCATCCATGAAGTTATTTGATCCATTTTGGGTGAGCGTTCAGAAAATCGCCAACGGAAATCGCTTTGCCACCAGCTCGTTGCACTGTCAACAAACGCAAAATGCCTTCTCCGGTGACGACATCAATACCTTCGCGCTGAGCTTGTATGACACTGCCTATGCTTGTTGTCACAGGCGGTAAAGGTAAAGCCTTAGCTGCCCAAATGCGTAGGGTTTGACCAAAGATTTCGGCTTGAGCAACTGGCCAAGGATTAAAGGCCCGTACTTTGCGCTCTAAAACGATTGCAGCTGCTTGCCAATCTAATCGCGCTTCGGCTTTTTCCAGTTTTTTGGCATAATTAGCTAAATTGTTATCTTGTGGAGTGGTAGGCAAAGTTTCAATTTCATCTATTGTATTAGCCAGCAGTTGCGCCCCTAAATCTGATAAGCGGTCATGCAAAGTTTGTCCGGTATCATCTGGCAAAATCTCACAACTTTCTGTTTTGAGCATGGCACCAGTATCAAGACCGACATCTATTTGCATCAAAGTAACACCTGTTATAGTATCACCTGCAAGCAAGGCGCGTTGAATCGGTGCAGCCCCGCGCCAGCGCGGTAATAAAGAAGCATGTACATTGATACAACCAAAACTAGGCATTTCTAGCACCGTTTTTGGTAATAACAGCCCATAAGCCACAACAATCATCAAATCAGCTTGTAATGCCTGAAGTTGGGCTTGGCTTTCGGTGTCTTTTAGGCTAATGGGTTGATAAACATCAATCCCGTGTTCTAGCGCGACCGATTTTACCGGACTGGCTTGTAATTTACGCCCACGTCCAGCCTTACGATCTGGTTGCGTATAAACCGCACAGACTGTATGCTTTGAGTTCAAGAGGGCAAGGAGACTAGGCACAGCGAATTGTGGTGTGCCAGCAAAAATAATACGTTTTTTAGTCATGCTATTTTACGAAGATTTCTCTTTTTTCAGTTTTTTCAGCTTTTTGCGAATGCGTTCACGTTTCAGGGACGATAAGTAATCCACAAACAGTTTGCCTTTTAGGTGATCCATTTCATGCTGAATACACACCGCGAGCAAACCATCAGTTGTCAAGCTAAAACTTTCACCCTGTTGATTAAGGGCTTCCACCATGATAGATTCTGCACGCTCAACTTCTTCAAAAATATCTGGTACAGATAAGCATCCTTCCTCAGAGTGTTGTCTCCCTTCTTGCTTGAGGAGTATTGGATTAATAAGACATAAGGGTTTATTTTTAGCCTCTGATATGTCAATCACAATAATTTGCTGATGAATATTAACTTGCGTGGCTGCCAAGCCAATACCAGGTGCCTTATACATAGTATCAAGCATATCAGCAATGATTTGACGTATGCCATCATCAACTTGTTCGACAGGTTTGGCTTTGGTACGCAATCTTGAATCGGGGAATTCTAATATTTTAAGTAATGCCATAAGTGCTTATTAAATCTGTTGTAATAAGGCCATTTCTCCCTCCCCCTAGCCCCCTCCCGCTGGGAGGGGGGACTTCCACCCCAGCGGGGGGATTGAGGGGGGAGAAATCTAATAAAATTAAATTGCCTTCTATTCTATTGGAGAAGTTTGCAACTTTCAATTTAAGATTAAAATATGCCAAATAATCAAAATACGAATCTATTAAAATACCATCGTGAGCGTTTAATTGAGGAACTGCGTAGTCAAGGGATTTCAAATCCTGATGTTTTAGAAGTCATGCGTAGCATTCCCCGACATATTTTTATTGATGAAGCTTTAGTGAGTCACGCATACAGTAATAATGCTTTGCCCATTGGATATGGCCAAACTATTTCCCAGCCTTATATTGTAGCGCGTATGACTGAAGCTCTATTAATTGATGGTACGCCTGATAAAGTATTAGAGGTGGGCACTGGTTGTGGTTATCAAACGGCTGTATTAGCACAATTGATTGATAATGTCTACAGCGTGGAAAGGATTAAAAACCTGGCGGATAAAGCATGTAATAATTTAAATAAATTGGAACTTTATAATATATTATTACATCATAGCGATGGACATTGGGGCTGGCCAGAAATGGCACCCTACCAAGGTATTATAGTAACTGCTGCACCAACAACTGTGCCAGAGCAGCTATTAGAGC
>JAUXCJ010000017.1 GCA_030618965.1 Thiomargarita sp. | reverse complement strand
TATTTCATTTGCCGCTACGCTACGAAGATCGTACCCGGTTAACGGCACTCGGCTCCATTCAGTCCGGGCAGCTGTCATCACAATTACCAACACCATCGCCGTCATCATCTAAAGCACACTGATCAACTTCAGGTTCTTTTTCTGGAGGAGGTGGCGGTGTAGCACCAAACAGGTAAAAAAGACCGACATTGACACCATAGTCAACGAAATCCTCATCAAAAAATCCACGGACATCACCTCGAAGCGCGATGTTGTTGGTGAAAGAGTACTGAGCACCAACTCCGAAATTGCCCATGTCATTTTGACCATCGGCATATTCAGGATCATAATCTTGGTAGGCATAACCCAATACAACATATGGGGATAAACTCTTTGACAAAGGCAGATGATAGAAACCATCCAAGCGGTACATATCTACATCTATGTCAGATCCTGCTGCTTGACCATTGCCTGCCACTTTAGATTCAGAAGGCATCCTAGAATAGTTGAATTCAAGTGCCCAATTGTCAGTGAACTGATAACCAAGACTTAAGCCATAAAAAACACCATCATCAGTATTGTTGTCTGTTGGGGCGACATTACCAGGTGTAGTACCCTCTTCCCTATCACTGTCGAAGCCATAATAGCCAACAGTTGGACCAATATAGGGGCCTTGAGCGGCAGAAACGACAGCTGTTCCCGCCAATAACATCACGCCTAGCGTGAGAGGAGAAAGTTTGAATTGTTTCATTAGTTTTTTATCCATAATGTCAAATTTTTATAACAGTATAATGTTTCTGAGAAAAAAAACAACAGCTCTATGATTACTATAAATATTCGTTAATTATACCAATGCGTTGTTATTCTGCAACAACATCATACTTATTTATCACTTATTAGTAAATAGGTAATTTTCAGTTTTAGCCTCAACAGGCTTTATCAAGTAGTCAATTTTATATAAATATCAGATACATTAATAATGCTAATACAAAATTATCACAACAGCACCAAAGTTTCTGATAAAAACCAACAGTTCGTATGATTACTATAAATATTCGTTAATTGTACCAATGCGTTGTTTTTCTACCACGCAATCATACTGATTTATCACTTATTAGTAAAGGGGTAATTTTTATTTTTAAGCTCAAAAGGCTTTATCAAGTAGTCAATTTTCTATAAATATCAGACACTTTTAATGGTAATTTGCGTACTTCATCAATAACAATATAATTGACGGCACCGTACATGTGTGGTAAATAAGCCTTTGCTTCTGTATCCAACGTAATGCAAAACGGATGAATGCCATCGCGCTTGGCTTCAATTAAAGCTTGTCGGGTATCTTCAATCCCATAAGTACCCCGATAATTATCCCCATAATCATCTGGCCTCCCATCCGATAAAGTAATCAATAATTTGATACGACTATCAACGTCATTCAATAATTGACTTAAATGACGAATGGCAACCCCCATACGTGTATAATCTTGCGGTGTAATACCACTAATGCGTTGTTGTACCAACTGATTATAAGGCTCATCAAAAGCTTTGATACGATAAATCTCACAGCGTTTGCGCGTCATACCAGAAAATCCGTAAATAGCATAACGATCTCCCAAGGTTTCTAGCGCATTACATAACAACACCAACGCCTCCCGCTCCGCATCATTAATCCAGCCTTTAGTAGAACCGCTCATATCTACCATAAACATGACAGCAATATTACGTTCATCTTTATGCTTTTTGCTAAATAAACGATTTGTCATTTCAAAGCCATGCTTAGCATCAGCATAAGCTTTAATTAATGCGTCAAGATCAATATCTTCGCCATTAGGTTGTGCTTTCAATAATTTATCTTCACCGCGCAGGGCTTCAAAGGTACGGCGCAAATTTTTGATTAAGCCTTTATGACGCTGCAAGGTTTTTGTCACAAAATGCTCAGATTGCGGATGAACATCCACTTCTCGCAAAACACACCAATTCTTGCGATAATGTTTGCGTTCATAATCCCATTCATTATAAAGAAAGGCACCATCTTCATGATAAATACCTTTCCAAACATTTTCAGGATCGCGTTCATCCTGTTTGTCATCTAAAATTTGATAGCCGCCATCTCCTGCCGCAATTAAATAGTCATCAGGAATCATGCCAATATCTTGGATAATAGAATCCATTAAACTTTTGACATTATCAGGTGGTTTTATCGGTTGCCCATCTAAATTCAGTTCAAATTTTAGTCCATTAGGTAATGACTCATCTGGTATTTTTGCAATTGTGAATCCTGTCTCTAATTCTTGATTTTCATCCTCATTTTCAGGCAATTTTGGTTTTATTTCCTTAGCTAAATCAATTACTGCAATGCGAAACGCCTTTTTTTCCCGCGCGAGTCGTAACGCCATGATTTCTTCCACAGTATTTGGTATCAGTATGCCTTGATAACATAAAAAATGGGGTGAATGTGTTGAATAAATTTTGGCTAATAAATCGTAACTTTCTTGCACTGTTGCACTTGGATGCGCCAATTGTTCTGCAATCGACAGCCATTCAGACGGGATAGCTGTTTCGCCTAATTTCTTGAGCATTTGATGAATGTCGCGGTGCAAACCAGGTAATTCTCTTTCCATACAAGCATCTAAACGTAAACGTTCCAAAGTGTGAAATAACTGACAGGCTTTTTCAGGAATAGAAAAATTTTGAATGGCTTGATTTAAAGAAAAACGCTTTTGCCATGTACCAAAGCGCGTTTGTGCCCATAAATGCACAGCCATTGCTTTATATAAAAGGAAATTATCTTCGCGGCTTGTAAACTGGTTTAATAAAGCCGGTAAAAATAGCGTTTCTGTGTCAGTATAAAAATATTCAGAACTTACCAAGCTCAAACGTCGCCCACTCAAGCCAGCAATAAAAGTGTCCAAAATCCGTTCAATTTCTTCTAATAGCAAACCTTTAGTTTTTTGTGCTTTTTTCGGTGCTCGGAGCACGCTAATAGCCGAATGTAAGCCCTTTTTATCATAAACATCCATTGCCTGAATAATCCAAGCTTCAACGCCTTCATCATCCATAAGATTCAAAGCTTGTATAACATTATTTGCAAATTGATAAGCCAGTTCTGCATTCGTATGTGCAATCACCCCCACCCAATGCAACACAAATGCTTGTTGCTGATAGTCGCAAACGGCAAGCCTTTGTGCCACACTGGCGGCTGTACGTCGAGAAGAGAGAATTGGATCAAGAAATTCATCTAAATGCTCTTCCATTTCTTCGGCATTTAATTGTTCATTATTTACTTGCACCCTAACGCCCCCGCAAAAACAGCCCATCTAATTCCTTCATACTCAATTGAGTCCAAGTTGGACGCCCATGATTACATTGATTACTGCGTTCGGTTTTTTCCATATCACGCAATAAGGCATTCATTTCGCTTAAACTCAATTGTCGATTTGCACGTACCGAAGTATGACAGGCTAAAGTACCTAAAATATCTTGCATATTTTCTTGTAAACGGGCACTTACTCCAAAACGGATTAAATCAGCTAATACATCGCGCACAAGCATTGGCACATTAGCATCAGCTAACAGGATCGGAACTTGTCGCACAATTAACATTTCTGGTCCTGCCCGGCTGATTTCAAAACCTAATTGTTGAAATAATTCAATTTCTTGCTCTGCAACATCCGCTTCTCGTTCACTAACAGGAATGCTGACAGGCACTAATAATCCTTGAGCTTCTAAATTATTCGTTTGTACTGAGGATTTCATTCGCTCATAAGTGATGCGCTCATGGGCTGCGTGCATATCGACTAATACAAGCCCGTCCGCGTTTTCTGCCAGAATGTAGACCCCCTGTAATTGTGCCAAGGCATAGCCTAAAGCTGGTATAGCAGTCGTCGCTTTTTCTGGCTCAATTGGCCGTTCTGGCACAGATTCTGTTGGCGGTACTTGCAAGGCAAGATAAGTTTGTATCGTTTCATGGATAGCCGTCGGAGAAGGTTTTTCTCCCTTGCTATCCTCATTTTTTGAATAAAAAATCGGCTGTGGTTTCAAAGGGGGCTGAGGTAGCGAAGGGCGACTAACATGGCTGGGGGAAGTGTTGGCTAGGCGTTTTTCTATTACCTGTGTTAAAAAATCATGCACTTGCCCACTTTCTGCAAAACGCACTTCACTTTTAGTTGGATGTACGTTGACATCCATTTCACGAGGGTCAATTTTCAAATACAAAACATAGCTCGGATGACGACCGGTATAAAGTACATCTTCATAAGCTTGGCGTAAGGCATGATTGACTAACTTGTCGCGGATAATGCGCCCATTAACGAAAAAATATTGCATATCCGGTTGGCTGCGTGAATAAGTCGGCTGCGTAATCCAACCCGATAGTTGTAAACCACCAGACAGTTCATTGATGTTTAAAACATGCTCAATAAATTCAGGACCACATAAGCTGGCAACTCTTTGTAATTGTTCATTTTCATTAGTTGCCTGCTTAAAATACATTAAAGTTTTATGGTTATGTGTGAGCTTGAATTTAACATCAAATCGACTGAGGGCAATACGTTTAATGGTTTCATGGATATGACCGAACTCGGTTTTTTCGGTGCGTAAAAATTTACGCCGTGCCGGTGTATTATAGAATAAATCACGTATTTCCAAGGTTGTGCCGATAGGGTGAGCAATTGGCTCAAGGGCAGACGGTTTTTCTTGTCCATCTAAATGGATACAATGCCCCCTGTCATTATTATAAAAACGAGAACGCAAAGTCAGTCTGGAAATAGAAGCAATACTGGCAAGGGCTTCACCACGAAATCCTAAACTGTTGATGCGTTCCAAATCATCTAAATTTCTTATCTTACTGGTAGCATGTCGATTGAGAGCCAAAGAGAGTTCATCAGGGCGAATACCAAAGCCATCATCGCGTATTCGTATCAGGGCAACACCACCCTGTTCTATATCTATGTCGATAGTCTCAGCTTGAGCATCAAGGCTATTTTCGAGTAGTTCTTTAACAACTGAAGCGGGGCGTTCAACCACTTCACCAGCAGCAATTTGATTAGCAATCAGTGAAGATAGGCGATGGATGGAGGGTATATTTTGTGAGTCTATTAACATTGTTGCTCCTTTGTTGGGAAGCTGATAAAACTTTGTAAGTTTATCATTTTTTCATCACTGTTCAAAATTTATAAATTTATTAAAACTTATTTTAATTATTAAATTAATTTATAATTATCGGAGTGCAAGCTTGGCATTGATATATATCTATACTATACTTTCAATGTTAAGATTTTCTTATAACTATCCATATTAGGAGACTATTATGATCTTAGTGCGACAATTACTCATCAGCCTATTATTGCTAGTTTTTATAGGCCCGAGTTTCGCAACGGACCGTGCCTTATTAATTGGTATCGACGACTATAAGTACGTCAGCCCATTAAGAGGCAGCAAAGAAGATG
The DNA here is from genome assembly GCA_030618965.1 of Thiomargarita sp. GTDB lineage: Bacteria > Pseudomonadota > Gammaproteobacteria > Beggiatoales > Beggiatoaceae > JAUXCJ01. Next base: position 3,685 of record JAUXCJ010000017.1, on the reverse strand, counting down.
TCAGAGCAATGAAGCGATTTATACAAAAGGTATGGGGCTATAAAAATTACCAAATCAAAGTACTGGTTGATCGCCAAGCGACTAAAAAGGCGATTTTAAGGGCTTTTAATAATTGGTTGATTAAAGGCACAAAGCCTGGAGAAAGGGCATTTTTTTATTACAGTGGACACGGCTATTACGTTTGGGATAAAAGCGGTGACGAAGATGATGGCTATGATGAAACACTGTGTCCAGTTGATACCAATCTCAAGAGCAGCTCAATGATTCTTGATGATGAAATGGAGAAGCTTTTAAAACGTTTAAAAAACCGGCGGGTGACAGTGATTGTCGATGCTTGTCATTCTGGCACCGTGACACGGGGATTAGGGCTTAAGCAAACCAAGAAAGACTTGATGGTGCTAAAAACGCCAGTTTTTAATAGTCGTCGTAAACAAAAGCCTAAGGAGTTCTTTGGTTTTACACGGAGTTTAAAACCAGATGGATTTGTTGCCTCTGAAGGTAGCATCATTGCTTATAGTGCTGTTGCGCCTAACCAAGTGGCTTTAGTAGACGTAGAAAAACCTTATGGCGGTGTGTTTACACATAATTTTATCAAAGGAGCAGAAAGAAAATTGGCTGATGCTAATCGCGATGGGAAAGTCAGCCATGCAGAATTATTAGAATATACTCGCACTCAATCACAAGCGTATTGTGATAGAAATCCGCGTCAATGTAAAGCTGGCGCACTTAGTCCACAATTAGTAGCCCCAGCAAAAAGTTTAGATGCTGATGTACGAACAAATAGGCTACCAAAGCAACATTCTTCTCAGCAAGTTGCTAATGGTTTCACTGCTCATGATAATAATGCGAAATTGTCACTTAAAGTTTTGCCACATAACCGCTTTCGACTGGGCGATAAGATGAAAATACAGGTACAAAGCAAACACAATGGCTATTTGTTATTATTTGATATTAACAGTAAGGGACATTTAACCCGCCTTTTTCCTAATCAATACAGTAAGCAAGAAGGAAAACAGGGCTATGTTAAAGCTCGAAAAACTTTAACTGTGCCTGATCGTTTTTATGGGTTTGATTTTATTGCGGAAAAACCCTTAGGTAAAGGCTTATTAGTCGCAATTGTGGTAGAAGACAAGTTATCAAGAATACAGCAGTTAATTCCTAAAGCCTTTACAAAAGTACAGGCAATAGATGCTAAAGCAGTTTTGCAAAAATTACGTCAGCAACTTAATCGTACTCTACCACAAATAAAGAGAGATAAGAGAACTGGTAAGAAATATGTTGTTAATCGCCCTGTCCGTTGGTCTATCGCGGTCATAGAGTACAAAATTCGCCGTTAAAACTTTACTTTAAAGTACCGAAAATTTTTTGATATTTTGGAGTCCAAAGCTTTAGCTTTGGTACTCTGCCAAAGCTAAAGCTTTGGACTCCAATGTTCTATGAAATTTTAAAAATCAGGAGAAAATTATGCAAATGAAGATGAATTATCTTGCTTTAACTTTAGTAGCTAGTAGCTTTTTTTTACCTAGCTTGAGCTTTGCGGGCTGTACTGATGAGCAAACGCAAGTGAATAGGGCCGTGCAAGCTAAAGATTTAGATCAATTAGAGAGCTTGTTAGCCAAATTACAAAATAGTTGCCCTGAAAATTATTTAGATTGGGTGAAACGCAGTATGGCACAAATTGCGGCTGCAAAGGCAGATCATCTCACGCAGCGGGGGAAATTGGAAGAGGCGGAAAAATTTCTGCAACGTGCGCCTATGACACTTTGGGTGACACAAGTGGTCAATGGTGATATTGCTTCACGCCGTAAAGAGTGGGGAGATGCCGCTTACTTTTATAATCAAGCCATTGATTTAATTTCTGATCCTCAAGCAACACCGACAGAACCACCAACATCGCAGATTCAGAAAGTGTATCAATTGGCCTCTCAGGCGCAACTTTTGACCGGTCAATTAGATGCTACAGTTAGTCGTTCTGGAAAACCCAGCGGTGTGATGCGTCCTAAAATGCGTGGTTTTGCACCCAAAAAACGCTTAATACCGATACTTTTTAAATCGGGTAAATCTGGATTAACTAAAAAAGGTCAAAGGGCTGCACATCAGTTGATTGCTTATATCAAAAACCAAGGTTTCAAAAAAATCACTTTGATTGGGCATACTGACTCAAAAGGCTCTCTTCGGGTTAATGACAGAATTTCAAAAAAACGCGCTAAGGCTTTGAGACGCTATCTACGAAGAGCGGGTATCCGCATTACAATTATAACGAGAGGTAGAGGCGAAAGAGAGCCTTTACAATTGGATAATCCAGCGGCTTATACACGAAAAGAAATTGATGCACTCAATCGGCGGGTAGAATTGGCGACTAACTAAAAATCGGAGTGCAAGGTTACCTTGCACTCTTACTACATCTATTCAGCTTTTCGATGGAATATTAGCCTTTCGATTTGACCGTTGTCAGGGTTATAAAGAATGCTAACATTATAATTTGCAGCGATACCATAAAGATTTTCTGTCTTAAGAAATTTATAAGTTGATGGCAAAGCAGCTAGAATCAGGAGAACAGGGAATTTACTCATTCCAATCTCATTATCCCCGTTACTCTTGTTTTTAGGGGTTAGATCCACACGACCATTTTTCTCACGAACAACACTCAACCATTTGCCCAAACGTTCTGGTATGTGGTTAATTGAAACCGGACCTATCATTTTCACCTTAATGGTATTTAAGTTGGCAGACATCGACTCTGAAAGAGTTTTATCAAAATCTTCCAGATCTACAAAACTCAAATTCATTAACTCACTTGAATTTGGTGTTGAATTTTTTGTCGGTGTTGGATTTTTTGTTGGTGTGGATTCACAAGCACTCAGAAAAACCAACACAAAAAAATATATCAATAGTTTATTCATAATTTAATTCCTAAATGGCTTATGATTATAAATATAACTCATTTTACAGTAGAAAAAAATAGATTTTAGGTTGGATTTTTGGACACTGCTGATGTATTATGCAAATTTGAATGACGGTATGATTAGTTTACCGTATTAATTTAGTTAAAAATTTTATGGAAATAGCTATGCCAAAAATCGTTTTCAATTCTGTCTTATGGCTATTGTTATTCTCTTGGAGCACCATTTCTGGTTGTGCCACCTCCAGCACGGCACAAGACCCTTTTGAAAGCTTTAATCGTGGTATATTTGCCTTTAATGAAGGGCTTGATAAAGTTGTATTAAAGCCTGTGGCGAAAGGCTATAAAGCCGTTATGCCAGAACCGCTTAATCAAGGTGTGACTAATTTTTTCAGTAATCTTGATGATGTCATTGTCATTGCCAATGATTTATTGCAGTTTAAATTTACACAGGCGGCTTCAGATACAGGTAGGGTTTTACTGAATTCTACGGTGGGCTTATTGGGTTTCTTTGATGTAGCCAGTAAAGTCGGTTTTCAAAAACACGATGAAGATTTTGGTCAAACTTTGGGCTATTGGGGGCTTGGTAATGGCCCTTATCTAGTTTTGCCATTGTTTGGGCCGAGTTCTGCGCGTGATGCCTTTGGACTTGGGGCAGATACTTTTTTAGATCCTCTTTTTTATTATACTGGTTCAGAAAGTGGAGTAAAGACTGTAGCACCTTATGCGGCTAAAGTTGTTGATGAGCGTTCAGGTTTATTGGCAGCCGAAAAAGTACTTGAT
>JAUXCJ010000264.1 GCA_030618965.1 Thiomargarita sp. | reverse complement strand
GCCTTGATGACACTTTAGAAGAGATGATTAATCATCAATCCAGTACTTATAAGCTTAAAAAACAAGCAAAAAAAAGTGGATTTATCACCCTTGCGGAAGAAGGTATGCGTCGTGTGCTGGAAGGAAGCACGGCTTTAGAAGAAGTGTCACGGGTGGTGGATTTAGGGAATTGATTTTATTGTTGGAGTGCAAGGTTACCTTGCACTTTTAGCTCGTGCAAGGTTACCTTGCACTCCAACTCCTAACGCTAATTTCCCATCCCCCACACCTTTACATTGTTTAATTCATCCCCTGACACTAAGTGTCCATCTGAGGTAAAAGCAACTGATATTTCTAAGAAAATTTCTTGTACTTCTGACACAGATTCTTGTAATGTATAGAGTAATTCTCCACTACCAATTTCCCAAAGTTTAATCTCTGAGCCACTAACTGTAGCTAATAAACTACCATCATGATTGAATGCCATGGCAATAACTTCATATTCATGGCCTTCCAGAGTTATTGGTGCTTGACAAGTGGGGACAGTGGACCACAATTTGATTGTATCATCACCACTGCCAGAGGCTAGCAGTTTACCATCAGGGCTAAAATTCAAAGAGAGGATGATATCTTGATGCCCCTTAAAAGTATAAACTGGCACCGAATCAAACCAAAGTTTAATCGTTTTATCCCTACTCCCAGAAGCGATTAATAATATCCCATCTTCACGTCTAGTAACGGCAAGGGCGGTGATTTCATCCTCATGTCCTTTTAAAGTATGTAGCACTTTTCCATTGCTAACTTTCCAGACTTTAATTGTATTATCGGCACCGCCGGAAACCAGCAAGCTACCATCAGGAGAAAAGGCGACAGCATTGACATCTTTTTCATGCCCATCACCGAAAAATAAGCCCGCTTTCAGTGTACTGAGGAGTTTACCAGTGCTGATATTCCAAAGTTTGATTGTATTATCCATACTACCCGATGCCAGCAGTTGACTATTTGGGCTAAAAGAAACAGAAGAAACAGCGTATTTATGGCCTTCTAGTGTGTATAGTGCCTTACCTGTGTCAACTTCCCAGAGTTTAATGTTATTTCCTTTGGCTGCTGCAAAAATATGGACATCAGGGCTGAAAGCTGCAACATTAATGTCATCTTCATCACCTTGCCAACTACTTTGCAAAGTTGTCGGTAGTTCTCTATTCAGATTAATAGCCCATGTTTTTCCTAATCCACCCAAAATAGCTTGATTGATGCTGAGCTGATTGTCTTTCAATACAACAGAAATATATAAGGTTTTTTGTGCTCCCTCAGCCCAAAGTTGTTTCGCTTCATCACGCGCCGCCGTAATATAACCCTTTTTGGGCAATTTGAAGGCTTGAACCCATGATGCTTGCCATTCAAGACGCACTGGAAAAATTTCTTTTTCAATGTCATAAGCGTTTTTATGTAAATAGGCTACACCGGCTTGATAACGTGTATCTTGTACTGCAACTGCTTGGTTAAACTGATTGAGTGATGCTTGACGGTGTGCTTTAAATTCTTCTTTAGTTTCAAATACATCCTGTTTTGGAGATAATAATTCTTCAATCTTTTTCGGTAAGGCTGGCGGGGCGATGTCAAGCAAAGTCACTTTTTTAGAAACCACCGCGCCGTCGGCAATAAAGATTTTGAAGCTGACGCTTTGTTTGCCGGTTTTTTTCACTTCAATCTGGTATTGCCCCTCTTCGAGTTTAAGTATCAAAGGCGTACTACTGCCTTTCAGTACACCATTTAGATAAACATCTGCATCCCTAGGTTCGCTTGTCAGTGCTAATGCGCCTTCGCCTGCTTGTACGGATAAAGAGACGAAAACAATTAATAGGCTTGTTAAGAAACTTAATTTTTTCATTTTGTAGTTGCTTTTGTTGATTGTTCAGTTTAGTTTTCTCCCTCCCCCTAGCCCCCTCCCGCTGGGAGGGGGGACTTCAAAACCCCTCATTGTTCAATTTAGTTTTCCCCCTCCCGCTGGGAGGGGGCTAGGGGGAGGGCATTAGCTGGTTTGGTTTCTTTTCCCAATAAAATCGCTTGTTGCTTGTTAGGTTTTGATAAGGCTCTGACAATAGCTGGCGACATTCTACCAATAACTTTAGCAATCTTAACACCATGTCCGACAAAAGGTATTAGTTCCGCTAAATCTGCACCCACGCCGCCCATATAGCCTTGTCTAAGATTTTTATTCACAGTATCCAGTTTTTCTGTCAACAAGCGATTTTGCTCATCAATAATCTCTTCTAAATTTTTCCCTTGCGCTTGTAATTCAAGGGTGACTTTGTCTCCCAACTCTTTGGTTTCAACTTGCAAGCTTTCGATAACAGCTTCTCGCATTTCTTTAATACTTTCAGTAGTTTCTGCCTGCTTTTCTAGCATTAATTTTTGATATGCAAGGCGTTCCTCCCTATCTAAAAGTTCAGTAAAAACTTCAGTTTCTATAAAAAGCTTTAAATTGAGTAAGCGATATTTACGAGTCGCCACTAATGAGTTTTGCGCTTTTTCGGCAATACGAGCTTCATTAAATAAACCACGGGCAATATATTCACGCTCTTCATAGCTTTTGGTTTTACTAATGTCTTTTTCAACCCTTTCTTTTTCCGCATGAAAAGCCAGTTCGATAGCCTGTGGGATTTGTTTTGCTCCGTAAAAAGTCTCCACAAAGGCATCATAGACTAGCGGCTCATTTACTTCTTTAGCTCGCTGAAAAGTGATTTCGTGGGTTTTTAGCAAAGCCTCAATGGATTCTATAACATTAGGAAATTCTTTTATAAAGGCTTGATATTTCTTAATATCTTTTGATGCCTTGATAAGTTTAAAAAGGGCGTGAATCGCGTAACGATTAAATGGAGAGTCGGGGTTTATTTTTAAAAAATCCCTAAAAATGGCTTCTTGATTAAGACGATAGGCATGTTGCCATGCTTGCAGATAAGCCCTTTGGTGTGTATCAAAGCTGGCATATTTCCCAGCAATCTTACGCCATAATTGATAAGTGTTTTCCTGTTGAGCGATTTGGTAAGCCAAAGGATAAGCTGCATCCCAATCTTCCAAAGATTCCAAAGCTTGGACAATTTCTTTGTCTGTGATACTCCATACTCTTGGTACGGAGATGGCTATTAATAGGATTATTATATAACTAATTGTTTTCATAATTTTATTTTATATATTGGAGCACGGATTGAGCTTCATTAATGATTATATCAGATATGTTATCCATTCTAGCCAGCAATAAGCGTTTTTAAAGTTAGGAAATTTCTTGAAAAAAAATATATACCTAAATATAATATAATATATTCCCCAGAATTTGTGTCAAAAAATCTTAACTTAATTATGATTAACAACTACTCAAAAGTCAAAAAATTAAGATATCATCAACCTTTGAGAAACTTTATTAGCTTAATCAATGGTATCAATTATGTTTACAACTTCAACCAACTTTGAGTCCTGAGCAAATTGTAGATATCCGTTTGGCGGCGACAAAGATGATAATTACAAAAATATCTTGACATACTATATTTGTTTTTGTATAATTTCCAATCGGAACTTAGGGAAGTTCAAGAAGGCAGGTATTCGCGGTTCAGTATATAATGTTTTACTGGTAAAACCTAAGACTTATAATGTCTAAGAGATTAAATCCAAAATCTTTTTACGCCTTAGACACAGAACCAAATTTTTGTGGTTTTGGCGTTTTTAAGTAAGTTACAATTCATTACTATCTAGTAAATTTATTAGCTTATATATTAAGCTAAATAAAGTCTTTATAGTCAGTAGCAGTCTGATTATCAGTTT
>JAUXCJ010000141.1 GCA_030618965.1 Thiomargarita sp. | reverse complement strand
TCTCCTTTAAATGCCTCGCCTGGATACAGAAAAAGTGAAGTCGCTTATGCCCATAGTTGGTATAAAAATCTTACGACTGAAATGTTTTTTTAATGAAAATAAAGTACCCCTAAAAGGTCCAAAGACCTCTGATGTTTATAAAACCTCAGAGGTCTGGTATTTTAGGTTTTACAGCAAGTCCATAATTATCTTAAACTTTTCCCCCATTCCCTTATCTCATCATTTTTATATCAACTGAAATAAATCTCCATTTATAAGCTAGTACTATGTTAACTCTGTGCTAATATGTCATGCTCTCGAATAAATAACTAGATTTTTGCTTATTTACTTTTATGGTAGTTTAAAAAAACCGGAAAAAACGAAATGTCAAAGCTCACCCGTAGACATTTTTTAGCGCTGGCAGCAGGTACTGGGGCTGCGAGTTTACTTGGTTATTACATACTAGCACCTAAGAAAAAAGTCGTGATTATTGGCGGCGGTGCTGGTGGTATCATCGCGGCAAAATATATTCGCAAGGCGGATAGCACAATTGATGTCACAGTCATCGAAGCGAATAAACACTATTACACTTGTTTTATGAGTAATGAAGTGTTGAGTGGTAAACGCACAATTGAAAGCATCAAGTTCAGCTATGATAAATTGAGCAACCGATACGGCATCAATATGATCCATGATCAAGCGATTGGAATTGATCCCAAGGCAAAAAATGTGCGTCTTAAAGGCGGGGGAACAATCGGATATGATCGTTTAGTTGTTTCACCCGGGGTGGATTTTAAATGGGAAGCCATCAAGGGCTATGATGCCAGCCTAATTGAAAAAATTCCCCATGCTTGGAAAGCCGGCCCACAAACGGTCATTTTACGCAAACAATTAGAAGCCATGAAAAATGGCGGTACAGTCATTATAACCGTGCCACCCAAGCCCTTTCGTTGTCCCCCTGGACCTTATGAGCGTGCCAGTCAAATTGCCCAATATCTAAAACATCATAAGCCGAAATCCAAAATATTAATTTTTGATGCTAATCAAAGCATTGCTAAACAAGCTTTATTTATTGAGGGCTGGGAGAGACTCTATGGTTATGGTACGGAAAATAGCCTGATTGAATGGATTCCCTCTGAACAAGGTGGCAAATTAGTTGGAGTTGATGCTGATAAAAAAATTATTTATGCAGGTGAATTTGAAGATCAACATCATGCTGACGTCCTCAATATCATCCCACCACAAAAAGCTGGTAAAATTGCCATTGAAAGCGGCTTAGCAAATGAAAGCGGTTGGTGTCCAATCAATCAGAAAACCTTTGAATCTAGTTTGCAAAAAGACATCTATGTTATTGGTGATGCTTGTATTGCTGGTGCCATGATGAAATCTGGCTATTCTGCGAATTCTCAAGGCAAAGTTTGTGCCCAAGCCATTATTTCATCATTAAAAAATGTGGGTATTATTGAACCTTCTTTCGCCAATACTTGCTATAGCATAGTAGGGGATGAATTTGGCATTTCTGTGACGGGCATTTACCGTTTACAAGCGGGTAAAATTGAAATATCGCAGGATGCTTTTGGCGTTTCTCCTTTAGATGCTTCGCCTGAATACAGAAAAACTGAAGTCGCTTATGCCTATAGTTGGTACAATAACATGACGCATGAAATGTTTAATTAAAGAACCTCAAATGAACACACTCAAATTTTCTCTAAGAAAAAGCTTGCTATTAATGCTGATTCTCATGTCTTCTTGCACCTCACAAGAGGAACTCTTTAAACAATATAAAGAACAGGCTGTACAAGAAGCGTGGGAACTAGAACAAAAATTGGTAAGCTTAGGGCATGGCGGCACTCGTGATTGGAGTGAAGCTGAAAAACAGGAACTCGTTAAAATTGGAAAAGTCTCTGGCTATAGCGGGGAATATGTCAATAAAAATATTGATAATAATCAGCAGTTTGCTACACAATCTAATAATATTGTATTCGCAAAGGTGGGAGAGGATAAAATTCCAGAATATGCTTTAAAATTAGCACCTTTGCGTACCTATTTAGTAGAATATCAACAAAATAAGTTTTATTTTTGGGGTTCATTTCTCATTGTTCTTATGATACTTATTATGTCTTTTAAGAAAGGGCAAGGTACGATTACATATCCTGCAACAGCAGGTGCTCTTTTGGGAGCAATTAAGGTTAGTTTAGTGTCACCATCAAGTTTGGGTATTATTGGGGGCTTTATCAGTGGGCTTATGATTGGCACAGTGGTTGGTATATTTATCTATTTAGTCGTACTATCTGCCGCTACCGGTTAATTTTTTTAAAAAATGGCAATAAAACTAATGGAATCCATAGAAAAAATTATCAATCAATCTCAAGAAGATATTAAAAATACTCCTGATTTAAGCAGTCTTGATCAATTACGTGTTCATTTTTTAGGGAAAAAAGGTCTCCTAACTACACAGCTAAAACAGCTCGGTCATTTACCTGCTGAGCAACGTCCACAAGCTGGAAAAGCGATTAATGAGGCAAAGAAAATACTGCAACAGGCGATTGAACATCGTCGTGCCGAATTGCAAGCGGCAAAGTTAGCAGCGCAACTTGCAAATGAACGTATTGATGTAAGCTTGCCCGGGCGTGGACAATCAAAAGGTGGCTTGCACCCCGTGACACAAACCTTGCAGAGAATTGAAAAATTATTTGCACAAGTCGGATTTAGTGTCGAAGAAGGCCCTGAAATTGAAGATGATTATCATAATTTTGAAGCTCTTAATATTCCCGCTCATCATCCAGCACGGGCAATGCACGATACTTTTTATTTTGACGCGCATACCTTGTTACGCACTCATACTTCACCAGTCCAAATTCATGCGATGAAAGAACGGCAGCCGCCATTGAAAATTATCGCCCCTGGGCGTGTGTATCGTTGCGATTCGGATTTAACACACACCCCGATGTTTCATCAAGTAGAAGGTTTGATGGTTGATACAAATGTCAGCTTTGCCGAACTCAAGGGGATTTTAGACGATTTTCTTAAACAATTTTTTGGGCGTGATTTACAAGTACGCTTTCGTCCATCCTATTTTCCTTTCACTGAGCCATCTGCCGAAGTTGATGTACAATGTGTCACTTGTGGAGGAGCTGGTTGTCGTGTCTGTAAACGGACAGGCTGGTTGGAAGTGCTTGGTTGTGGTATGGTGCATCCCAATGTTTTTTCCTCGGTTGGAATTGACAATGAACAATATACTGGTTTTGCCTTTGGTATGGGCGTAGAGCGTTTAGCTATGTTATATTATGAAGTTAACGACATACGCTTGTTTTTTGAAAATGATTTACGGTTTTTGCGTCAATTTAATTAAATAAACCTCAATATTGGACAACTTATTTAACTAATTGATTTACCTATACAATGATTATATTTAATAAAAAATTATTCATAATATTTTTTTCTGTAATTTTACTCACAGCATGTGAGTCCGCAATAGTTCGTGATGATCCTGCAATAAAGCAAATTATGATACGCGCTAACTCTCAGTACAAGGCAGGAAATTTTAATAGTGCTGCAATTAACTATCAAAAAGCGGCTATGATGGGATCGGCAAGAGCTCAAAATGCTTTAGCTGTGATGTACACTGAAGGTCGAGGAGTGTCTAAAGATTTTGGTGAAGCGACAAACTGGTTTAAAAAAGCTGCTAACCAAGGATTGCCAGATGCAGAATATAATCTTGCTCGGATGTACTATAAAGGCAAAGGTGTCTCTAAAAATTTGAAACAAGCGAAAAAATTGTTTTCCAAAGCAGCCTCACAAGGACATGCGAAAGCACAAGATGAGTTAGGGCAATTATATTATTCAGAGCGGGATTTTCGCCAAGCGGCACTTTGGATTTCTAAAGCGGCCGAGCAAGGTATGCCTAATTCACAAAACAAGCTTGGTTTGATGTATTATAAGGGTGAAGGTGTACCTAAAAATTTTAAGTTAGCTTATAAGTGGGTATCGCTGGCCGTGCTACGGGGTAATCATGAAGCAATGAAGGCAATGAAATTTTTGATAAAAACTTTATCCGTTAAACAAATTGCTTCAGGTGAGCGTTTAGCGAGTGAGTGGATCAAGAAACATCCCAATTAGAAAGGGTTGATTATATAAGATTTTTTTCTATATGGTTGAATTATAATGAATTCACTCACTCACTTTAATCAAGCTGGTGAAGCCCACATGGTAGATGTGGGAGAAAAGGCCAGTACAGTGCGCCTTGCAATTGCTGAAGGCATGATTACTATGCAGCCTGAAACCTTAAGTCTGATTATGGAAGGCGGCCATAAAAAAGGTGATGTTTTGGCAATTGCCCGAATTGCTGGCATTATGGCTGCTAAAAAAACCAGTGACTTAATTCCATTGTGTCACCCATTGATGCTAAGCCATCTTAGTGTTGATTTAACCCCTTTACCTGATAAAGGTGCAGTGCATTGTCAAGCGACTGTCAAAACTACAGGGCAAACTGGTGTAGAAATGGAAGCCCTTACCGCTGTACAAATAGCCTTATTAACTGTTTATGATATGTGTAAAGCAGTGGATCGTGGTATGACTATGGAAAGTGTGAGATTGAAAAAGAAGGCGGGTGGAAAATCGGGGATTTGGGAAAGAAATTAATGCTGTGCCCTCCCCCTAGCCCCCTCCCGCTGGGAGAGGGAAACCTCCACCCCAGCGGGGGGGATTGAGGGGGGGATTAACCTTGACTAGTATTTCTTTGCCGTCTGTTATGAGCACGGGCGGGTGGCTGATTATTCCGATAACGACCACCGCTTTTATTTGCGGGTTTATAAGACTTGCCATTATTTTGTGAGTAACCTCGACGAGAATTACGCTTTTTATTCGTTGAGCGTCTCAAGCTGCGGGTTGGCTCAAGGCCAGAAATCACATGCTGGGGTATTTTTTGGCCTGTATAGCGTTCAATCCGCTCTAAGTGCATTAAGTCATCAGGCAAGGCGAATGAAATTGCTGTCCCCTCTGCGCCTGCACGTCCGGTGCGACCAATACGGTGTACATAATCTTCAGCAAAGCGTGGAATGTCAAAATTGATCACATGGCTAATGGTGGTAACATCAATTCCGCGTGCGGCGACATCTGTCGCTACAAATAAACGCAATTTCCCTCTACGCAAATTTGTCAAAGTGCGATTAC
>JAUXCJ010000086.1 GCA_030618965.1 Thiomargarita sp. | reverse complement strand
TCCCCCTAGCCCCCTCCCGCTGGGAGGGGGACTTCCACCCCAGCGGGGGGGATTGAGGGGGGGAGAAATCGCATTATTCCGGGGCAAGTCTATTAATTATCGTGTGAATCAGCATACGGTAATAAGGCTAAATAACGAGCGTGTTTAATCGCTCTCGTTAATTGCCGTTGATACCTTGCCTTTGTACCAGTAATACGACTTGGTACAATTTTGCCCGTTTCTGTAACATAGCCTTTAAGAGTGGCTATATCTTTATAGTCGATTTGATCAATGCCTTCGGCAGTAAATCGACAATACCTCTTGCGACGGAAGAAAAAACGTGACATCATTCGTGTTGTTTGTTGCTTCTTCTTCATTATATTATGCCCGATTGAAAATGGATGGAAAAATTATCTAACGATAAGCTAGGCGAGTTAATTGTCATTAACTCTGGTTATCGTTCAAAGCATCACTATCATTTTTGTCAGGTTTTTCAGATGACTGTTCGGTTTCCTTGTTATCCTTGTTTTTTAGCATTGGAGACGGTTCAGTAATGGCTGATTTCTGCTTGATAATCAGATGACGAATCACGGCATCATTAAAACGGAAAGCCTCGGAAATTTCATCAATAACATCCTTGTTACATTCGATGTTCATCAAGACATAATGTGCCTTGTGTACTTTATTAATTGGATAAGCGAGTTGACGACGCCCCCAATCTTCAAGACGATGGAGATGACCATTTTTGCTATCTATTATGTTTTTATAGCGTTCAATCATCGCCGGCACTTGCTCACTCTGATCAGGGTGAACAATAAATACGATTTCATAGTGTTTCATAACACTCCTTGTGGACGTATAAGGCTTTATGCAATATCATAAAGCAAGGAGATGGGTAATAACCCGTTTATAACGAGAGTTAATTATAATGTAATTAATAAAAATTAGCAAAGCTTATAATATTTATTTAATTCAGGAGAATTTTTATGCGTTGGATAGAAATTGCTTTAATCATCAGCCTTCTTGGTGGCTGTGCAACATTGAATAAAAGTGAATCAGGCAGTGGTGATATTATTGTTGAAGAAATCGCCAAACGTAAACAACAATATAGCAATGATAAGGAAGCGATTAGGGCTGAAATCAGTTATACTGAACGTTTAATTAAGAAAATACATGGCTTTAATCAGCAATTGCAAGAAGGCAAAGGGGTTGATAAGGCGACTGCGGAACAAGGCTTGGCTAAATTGGCAAGGGAAATCAAAATTTCCCAGCAACTCCACCAATATTATCAACAAAGAAGCAGTATTGTTGAATTAACGGTATGGAAAGCCAAAATTGCACAATTAGAACAAGAAAAATATGAGTTGGAATCTCATATTTCAAAATTGAAGTACTAAATAATATGAACTGTGATTTTTATGATGATATCACCATATAAATCACAGTTAAAACTCAATTCACAATAAGAGATTTATGGAAACAATAAAAATTGAACATGTCCAAGTTAAGGAATATTACGGCAAAACCTTAAACAGTTCACAAGATTTAAAAACAAATGCCTGCTGCACTGATGATAATATACCGCGATACATAAAAAATGCCCTGTCCGATGTTCATGATGAAGTCATGGCGCGTTATTATGGTTGTGGCTTAATCGCACCTGAGCATCTTAAAGGTATGCGGATTTTAGATTTAGGTTCAGGTTCAGGGCGAGATTGTTATGTGTTATCACGTTTAGTCGGCGAAAATGGCTATGTTGTTGGCGTTGACATGACAAAGGAACAGCTTGATATTGCTAATAAATATGTTAAATATCACACCGAAAAATATGGCTACAGTAAGCCCAATATTGAGTTCAAACATGGCTATATTGAACGCTTAGACGAACTCGGTTTTGATGATAACAGTTTTGATATTATCATTTCTAATTGCGTGATTAATTTGTCACCTGATAAAGAGTCAGTCTTGCGTGAAGCTTATCGCGTATTGAAACCAGGCGGAGAAATTTATTTTTCTGACGTTTATGCGGATCGTCGCGTGCCTGCCGCTTTAGTCAAAAACCCGCTATTATATGGTGAATGTTTAAGTGGTGCTTTTTATTGGAACGATTTTCAGAATTTGGCCAAAAAGATGGGATTTCTTGATCCCCGCTTGGTGGAAGATCGCCCGTTGACTATTGATAATGAAGAAGTGCAAACACTTCTTGGCAACATTCGCTTTTTTTCAGCCACTTATCGTTTATTTAAATTACCCGCTTTAGAAAATGCTTGCGAAGACTACGGACAAGCCGTGATTTACAAAGGCACTATCCAGCACCATGAAGACATTCTGAAACTGGATAAACATCATTTTATTGAAGCAGGTAAAGTGTTTCTAGTTTGCGGCAACACTTATCGGATGTTGCATGAAACGCGCTTTGCCCCCCATTTTGAATTTATTGGGAATTGGGATAAGCATTATGGCATTTTTGAAGACTGTGGTACAGCTTTACCTTTTAATGATAATCAAGACATAAGCCAAAATACTAATTCTGGTTGCTGTTAAAATTGAATTATTAAATAAAATGACACCAAAACAGAAAGTATTATTTATTTGTATTCATAACAGTGCCAGAAGCCAAATGGCCGAAGCATGGTTAAATCACTTTTGTGGAGAACAGTTTGAAGCTGAAAGTGCTGGTTTATCGCCGGGCACACTCAATCCTTTAGTCGTCAAAGTCATGCAAGAAGTGGGCATTGACATTTCCCACAAAAAAACGCAAGCTGCTGCTGATTTAGTGAAGGCAGGAAAAATCTATACCTATGTCGTAACAGTGTGTGATGAAAGCAGTGCTGAAGCCTGTCCAATTTTTCCGGGGGAAGCAAAACGCTTACATTGGGGCTTTCCTGATCCTTCATCCTTGAAAGGTACAGAAGAGGAAAAGCTTAAAAACACCAGAGAAATTCGTGATTTAATTAAGGAAAAAATTCAAAATTGGTGTCACCTTAACTAGTACATTATGGTAGTCCCTACAAACCAATAGCGGTATTAAAAATCAAAGAGTTACCTAGACGACCGTCCCACCTATAAAAACCAGATAAAAATCATGTTAATGACTATTATCAAGATTTGGCACTTAATTATCTTGATTTTTATATGTAAATTATGGGGGACTTTTGGCTACTTCCATTGGTTTATTATGTGAACACCATTAACCTACACACCTACATTCCTCAAACTCGCACATTAGGGCCATTTTTGCGTTTTGCCTTTTGGGTACAAGCTTGCCCTTTCAGCTGCGACGGTTGCATGACTCCCGCTGCTCAAACTGAAACGGGTGGAACATTAATGCCTATTTCTGAACTCGCCGATAAAATTCTTAATACGCCCTCTATTGAGGGTTTAACCATAACTGGTGGGGAACCTTTTGCACAAGCAACAGCTTTAGTCAAACTGATTCAGGAAGTCAGACAAACTAAAGATTTAGGTATAATCGTCTATTCTGGTTATACGCTGAAAAAATTGCAAGTTCTACCAGAGGCGGATAAATTGTTACAACATATTGATTTGCTTATTGATGGTACTTATGTTGCGGCTTTAAATGATGGTGGTAGTTTGCGCGGTTCTTCTAATCAGCAAGTTCATGCTTTGACAAGTCGTTATTCTACAGTTATCAATGATAATTATGGACAAAATAAACGCCCTGTAGAAATTCACTTAATTAAAGATGATATTATGTTGGTGGGTGTACCTGGTGATGAAACTTTGAGACAATGGCAGACTCAGTTCCATTAATTTTCAAGTGAATCTAGGAGAAACTAATTTATGAGTGGAGAAAAAGACGCTATCGTCAATTTGCGTCAATCAGAATATGATCATATGATGAACTCTTGTCGGCGGGCGGATAATATTGAAGCTGGCATTAGTAGACAGATGGAGCAAGCTAATAGTCGCTTACGTCAACAAATGGATAGCCAAATCGAGCGAATGCAGCAACGTCATCACCGTTTTGAAAGTGCTTTGTCTAATATGAGTGGAGAAGTTCAGCGTATCGAAAAGGCAAATAATGCTCGTTTACGTCGTTTGGCTGAGGATTTTAATTCTGAATTGATGCAAGTAGATAATAAAATTCAGCAGCAGCAGCGGGAATATACACATAAGTTTGCTGAACATG
The DNA here is from genome assembly GCA_030618965.1 of Thiomargarita sp. Classification (GTDB taxonomy): domain Bacteria; phylum Pseudomonadota; class Gammaproteobacteria; order Beggiatoales; family Beggiatoaceae; genus JAUXCJ01. The sequence goes on along the minus strand of JAUXCJ010000086.1, from coordinate 1,840 downwards.
ATAATCGCTTTGCTGCCCATGAAAGGATTTTAGAACAACATGCCGATACTATTCGTGAACAACGCCATGAATATATTAGTTTAATTGAAAAACAAGGTGAAAATTTCGCACAAGCTTTAGATGAGCAACGGCGTGAGTTAAAAGGGCAAATCCAAACAATTCAAGATAATATAGTTGCCAAAGAGCAACATGCTCAGGGGCAGGCAAACCAATGGTTGCAAGATACTCAAGACTTATTAAATACGATTGATGAGTCTTATAATCATGAAAAATTTAAATCCGGTGAATTGGCGAAATTGCGGAGTGAATTACATCTTGCTAAAACAAATATCGCCCAAGGGCATTATGAAGCGGCTATTAGTACTACTCAACGGACTTTTTTGCATACTGAAGAACTAAAAATGGAGTTGGAACTCCTAACTAAAAAATGGAATGACTATTTAAACTTAGCGTGTGAAAGTGCGGCTGAAGTTTTAGCGGCTTGCGATACTCATCAAACCGCTCAGTTTACCTTTGAAACCGAAGATGGGGCGGAAGAATTTGCTGCTGAAGTGGATTTTTGGACACAGGGGGCTTTATCAAAGTTGCGTCAACAAGTCGCTGATGAACAACAGCAATTAGATAATCCTAAGAGTTTGTCTTTGGCTGATTTAAAACAGAGTATTGCCGATTCCGAGCAGTGGCGACAAGAAAGTGAGGTTTTGGTAGAACAAGCTAAAAAGGCGTTAATTGCTTCACAATTGCGGAATAATATTGCCCAATCTATTGAAACCGCTTTAGAAAAGTCTGGTTGGGATGTGGTTGATTCCACTTATGAAGGCGAAGATTTTCGAGGTGCGCTGCATGTGAAACTGCAAAATATGGCAAATGATGAATTAGTCACGATTATTACTCCAGAAGAAACCGCCGATAAATCTATTCGTAATCGTTTGAATATTAATTTTTTTGATAAAAATACTAATGATGAAGCGTTTCGGCAAGAGCGTTTAAAACGGATTATGGCGAGTTTAAAAGAAGAGGATTTAGATTGTAGTCAGCCAGAATGTAAACCGGGTACAGAAAATCAGTCGGCAACTGAGGTGGAAAAGTTGGATTTTGATAAAGTGCGGGAAAATAGTTTATAGAAACTATAAGTTGGAGTCCAAAGCTTTAGCTTTGGCTGAGTTCCAAAGCTGAAGCTTCTTCGCTTCTCTTCGCTCCAAGTCAATTTATTTTGCTCTTACCTCTCCGACATTTAGACTGCCTCTGTGAACTTCCCTACCGCTAACATATATTTTTCCAGAATTACTAGAGCCAGAAATGCTGACATAACCTTGATTATCAGTAAACCCACTTGCCATGCCACCACCATCAAAGGAAATCTCTACCTTTGTTTGTTTAGCCACTGAGCCATCACCATAAACAACTTTAAAGCTTGGCATAAAATCTCCTAATTTCTAATGCTAAAATTGTAACGCTTTAAAATAACAGTCTTTTTTATCATTGCACATATAACATTCTTGTAGTTCCTTGTAGTTGTTTATTATAATAACACCAAAACCAAATACAAGAATTATATTGGAGTGCAAGGTTACCTTGCATGGATTCGCGGAGGGCAAGCCAACATTACCTCCATTAGTACAACGTATTTACGGAAAAAACTGATTTAAAACAATGAATTTATTAGATTTAATCCGTTTTTTCCGTTAATACGTTGTACTTGTATAGAAACTGATAGGTGCTAAGGTATTTAAGAAAGGATAAGGCAAAACCTCAGCAAAGCGGTTTTTTTATCCTTTCTTAACTGCAATCCTTGTAGTTTTTTTAAGTTGTTTATTTTGATAGCAAAACCAAATACAAC
>JAUXCJ010000348.1 GCA_030618965.1 Thiomargarita sp. | reverse complement strand
TCAGCTTAATCCTCATGCTATTTTTCAGCATGACATTTGGTAGTTTCAGTAGCTATGCTGGTAATCTTACCCAACAACGTTGGAAATTTGACGGGGCACTTGAGGCACTCAAAAATAAAAATTGGCTGGAGTTTCAAGAACTTTCCACAAGTTTACGAGATTACCCGCTCTATTACTATTTGCGTTACGAGTACCTCAAACCGCGACTGAAAGAAGTCAATGCCTTTGAAATTAAAGCTTTTATCAAAAGCTATGGGAATACCTATTTTGGGAACTTATTGCGTGGCGAATGGTTAGAACAATTAGCAAATCAAAATAATTGGAAAACCTTTGTGCAATTTTACACGCCACAAAAATCTGTCAGTTTACAATGCCATTATGCGTGGGCACGTATCGTCACTAGACAAAACCGGTCAGCCGCTATTCAAGATGCTAAAAAACTTTGGTTGGTTGAAAAACCACAACCTGAAGCCTGTGTGCCAGTGTTTGAACACTTATATCACACCGGGCAAATTGATAAAGAATTAATCTGGAAACGCATTGGTTTGGCGATGAAAAAGGGTAAGCTTAGTTTAGCTCGTAAACTTGCTAAACGTCTTAATCCAAGTGATCGCATTTGGGAAATTCATTGGGAAACTATGCACAAAAAACCAGCCCAAACCCTTACTGACTTTCATCGTCCCGATTTACCTATTGTTCGTGAAATCGTCTTGCATGGAATTAAACGCTTAGCGAGAAAAAATTTTAGTGCTGCCGGGAGCCATTGGAAAACTTTACAACGTCGTTATAGCTTTTCTGCACAGCAAATTGGAGAAATGCAGCGTGATCTTGCACTAATTAGTGTCAAACATGAACACCCACTAGCTCTGAAATGGCTTGCTGCTATTAATAAAAAATATCTAAATGATGAAGTTAGCAAAACTCGTATTACGCTCGCCTTAAAAAAACAAAATTGGCACGCTGTTGCGGATTTTATTAGGGAACTACCTAAGAAAGAAAAAAAATCTTTGAGATGGCGTTATTGGCAGGCACGCGCTCTTGAGCAAATTGGGAAAACCACCAAGGCCAAGCGGCTATATAAAAGCCTTGCCAAAGAACGTGACTATTACGGATTTTTAGCCGCTGATCGTATTAAAGCTAAATATAAAATGCAGCATAAGCCGGTCAAGTTTACAGAGGCAGATAAAGCACAGTTGATGAAAAATCCCAGCTTAGCTGGAGCTTATGAATTTTATAAAATCAGCAAATTTAACGGAGAGCGTAACTCGGTACTAAATGCACGGCGCGAATGGAAATATGCCATTAAACAGCTTCCACCTCGTCAACAGAAAATTGCAACTGTACTTGCTAGTCGCTGGGGTTGGCATGATCAAGCTATTATAACAGCTGCTAAAATTGGCTATTATGATGATTTAGATGTCCGTTTCCCATTGGCATTTTATCGACAATTAAAAGTTGGAGCTAAAAGACAATTTATTGATTTAGCATGGGTTTATGGTATAATTCGTCAAGAAAGCATTTTTAGGACTGGTGCAAATTCTCGCGTTGGCGCACGAGGTTTAATGCAATTAATGCCTGCAACAGCTAGATTAGTTGCAAGAAAAATCGGCCTAAAATTAAATAGCACTGCACAAATTACTGATATTCAAACTAATATTAGTTTAGGTACAAGCTATTTACAACAAATGCTTGAAAAATTCGACGGCAATCACATGTTAGCGACGGCGGCCTACAATGCAGGTCCTGGTCGTGCAGAACGTTGGTTATCTGGAAAAAGTTGTATGCCAGCAGATATCTGGGTTGCAATGATTCCTTTTAATGAAACTCGTAACTATGTGCGTCGTGTTCTTTTTTATACCCGAATTTATGAATATCGCCTGAATCGTCAACGAACCCATGCGATGCGCGTTACACTGGCACCGTATGAAGGACATTGTAGAATTCGCGTAGCGAAAAAATAGATATGTAAAAAACCGGGCTGAGCTTTAATTATTTATTCACAAAACCCCGTTTCTATAAACAAGAAACGGGGTTTTTTGGTTTTAATCAGGAAAAACTTATGATTCGCAGTATGACAGCCTTCGCACGGATTGATATCCAAGAAAGTTGGGGACAAGTTTGTTGGGAACTTCGTTCAGTCAACCATCGCTATTTGGATATTTCTGTCCGCTTACCTGAAAACTTTCGCCGTTTAGAAGTCACAATACGCGAACATATTCAGAAACACCTGAAGCGTGGTAAGATTGATTGCACTTTATACTTTCAAAAAAATGAAAGCAATAATAGCCAATTGGAAATTAATCCAGAAATTGTTCAAGAACTATGGCAAGCAATACAACAGGTTAATTCGATTACTGGCAATACCATGCCACCTAATCCCATAGAGATTTTACGCTGGCAAGATGTGCTGGCAACCAAGACACTGGATATAGAAGAAATTGGAGAAACTGTGTTAAAGCATTTTGACACAGGCTTAACTGAACTGCTGACACAACGGGAACGTGAAGGTGGACAACTTGCGACTTTTCTTGAACAACGTTGCATTGCGATAACTGCCGAAGTTGCACAAGTTCGTCAAGACTTACCTATAATTTTGCAGGAACAACGGGAACGCATGGAAAAACGCTTAGCAGAATTGGTAGAACTCAATTCCGAGCGTGTGGAACAAGAAATAGTGATAGTTGCCCAAAAGATGGATGTGGCTGAAGAATTGGATCGTATGGAAACCCATTTAGCAGAGATAAGTAAAGTATTAAATAAGACAAATCAAGCTGTTGGAAGAAGATTAGATTTTTTAGTACAAGAACTCCACCGTGAAGCCAATACCTTGGGTGCAAAATCGAATCATATCAACACTAGCCATCATAGCGTTGAATTAAAAGTATTAATTGATCAAATGCGTGAACAAACGCAAAATATTGAATAAACTTGTCCCCTCCCCCTAGCCCCCTCCCGCTGGGAGGGGGGACTTCCTACCTCCACCCCAGCGGGCAATGCCATTAAGTTAAGTGTAACATGTTATAATAACAAAGTATTAACAAAATAGGTTAAATAAAAGAATGCTAAAACAGTTGCT
>JAUXCJ010000174.1 GCA_030618965.1 Thiomargarita sp. | reverse complement strand
GTGTTGAGATTAGGTTATAACGATAATAAAGAAAAGTTTTTTGTGGATGACGCAAAAACTTTGTTTGAAGCAAAATCTCCAGTAAATGTGCCAATTGCTGGGCATATATTACAGGACGAATATGCTGTTTCGGATGATTTGCTCCAACTATATGCTTGGATACTGAGTGAGGGAAGCATCCCTAAACAACACGCTTCAGATAATAGAATTATTATTCATCAGTCACCTATCAAAAATCAAGAATATTGTGATGAAATAGAAAGGATTTTAGAACGATTAGGATTAACTTACCGAAAGGCTTTTCGTAAGCAAGGTTTGGGGCAAGGTGCTAACATATATAGATTAAGCCATCCTTTTTCAAGAGAACTTTCTTCTGTATTGAAAAAGCAAGAATTACCTATGGATATTCTTAGGAAATGTTCTGAAAGGCAAATTAAGCTCTTCATCCATACTTATAGAAAAGGAGACGGAGAGAAAAAACGTTTTCGTATTACTACTAAAGACGAGAAAATCAAGGATAATTTTCAAGAATTAGCCGCTTTGGTAGGATATGGCACTAAAGTTGTTGAAGTCGAAGGTACTATTTCTGGCAATATTTTGTACCGAATTACTTTTTTAACTAAAGGTTTCGGAAAGCTTTCTCTTACTATTAAGAAAAAAGTTAAATACAAAGGAAAGGTTTGGTGTCCTACCACCAGTTCTAGTTATTGGATTGCGCGTAGAAAGGGAAGTGTGTTTATTACAGGAAACAGTCAAACACCCTTCACCAACCTGACTTTTGATTGGACTTGCCCAGAAGATTTACGTGAGCAAATTCCCTATATTGGCGGTGAAGAAATGCCATTCAGCTATGGTGATTTACAAGCTGAAATGGATATGATTAATCGTGCTTTTATTGAAGTGATGACGGAGGGAGATGCGAAGGGGAGAATATTTACATTTCCCATTCCTACATACAATATAACGTCTGATTTTCCTTGGGATAGCCCCAATACAGATTTATTGTTTGAAATGACGGCACGGTATGGATTACCCTATTTTCAAAACTTCATCCGTTCTGATTTGAAGCCTAATATGGTTCGCTCAATGTGTTGCAGAATTCAGCTGGACTTAAGAGAACTACTCAAACGCGGCAACGGCTTATTTGGTTCAGTTGAAATGACCGGAAGTTTGGGCGTAGTCACCATCAATTGCGCCCGCTTAGGTTACCTATATAAAGGCGATGAAAAAACTTTATACCAACGCCTAGATACCCTACTCAAACTGGGCAAAGACAGTTTAGAAGTCAAACGTCAAGTCATTCAACAACAAATGGATAACGGCTTATTTCCCTTTACTAAGCGTTATCTGGGTACATTGCGAAATCATTTCTCTACCCTTGGAGTCAACGGTATCAATGAGATGATTCGCAACTTTACTAATGATAAACAGGATATTACGACTGAATGGGGACAAGCGTTTGCTATTCGCTTGTTAGATCATATTCGTACTCGGATGGTGGAATTTCAGGAAGAAACCGGACACATGTACAATTTGGAAGCCACACCTGCGGAAGGAACAACTTATCGTTTTGCCAAAGAAGATAAAAAACGTTATTCCGATATTATTCAAGCCGGTACGCCTGATCGTCCCTATTACACGAATTCTTCTCAACTGCCCGTCGGTTTTACGGATGATCCGTTTGAAGCCTTAGAACTTCAAGATGAGCTTCAAACAAAATATACTGGAGGCACTGTGAACCACCTCTACATGAATGAACGCATTTCCAGCGCACAAACGTGTAAAACCTTGGTGCGAAGAGTGCTAGAAAATTACCATTTACCTTATATCACTATTACTCCAACTTTTTCCATTTGCCCAAAGCATGGTTATTTAGCTGGAGAGCAGGAATTTTGTCCACTTTGTGATGAAGAACACTTAACTCAAAAAAAGGAATCGAGATGATAGAATCGCAAACATCAACAATGAACAAGGCTGTGATTGACTCAAAAGGACGCATACTTTTAGAAGAATCTGAACGTACTCGAACCGAGGTATGGACTCGCGTGATGGGTTATCATCGTCCAGTTTCTGCCTTCAATCCCGGTAAACAAAGTGAACATGCAGAACGGCTACATTTTAAAGAAAAACCGATTCTTCATTAAACTTGTCCGAAAATAAGGATTTTATATTTAACTTGGAGTCCAAAGCTTTAGCTTTGGTACTCGCCCAAAGCTAAAGCTTTGGACTCCAACTCTGAAAAACATGGTTTTTTTTATTTACGGACAAGTCTATTAAATCCAATGACTACATCACCCGTCTTGTCTATTGGTGGTTTAACACCTTTCACGACGATAGATTTTCCCAATCATTTAGCCGCAGTTCTTTTTTGCCAAGGTTGCCCCTGGCGTTGCGGCTATTGTCATAATACCCATCTGTTAGACTTTCAGATTAAGCCAACATTGTCATGGGAAGAAATCGACAATTTTCTGCAACGTCGTCAAGGTTTGCTTGATGCCATTGTCTTCAGCGGTGGGGAACCGACTTTACAGAAAGGATTATTGGATGCTGTGCTGCATATCCGTCGCATGGGCTTTAAGATAGGGCTGCATACGGCGGGTATCAATTCAAAACGTTTAGCCAAATTATTGCCCTATCTGGATTGGGTGGGCTTTGATATTAAAGCCCCCTTTGATGATTATGCGACAATAACGGGCGTAGCCAACAGTGGTGAACAAGCTTTGGAAAGTGCAAAATTGCTACTTGAATCTGGTGTAGCCTATGAATTTCGCACGACAGTGCATCCACAATTATTAAATGAAAAAGCTTTGTTGGCACTGGCAACTTGTTTAGCCGATTTAGGTGTACAACGCTACGTTTTGCAGGATTGTCGCACAACGCACTGTTTAGACAGTTCACTACAAAACTTATCACATAATGAACTTATTAGTAATCATAAACTTATCAAAGCCATCCGTGCTTTGATACCTCAAACAAGTTTGCGCTAAATGCTTTTGAAGCAAATCATTGATATTGATGGGTAGGCTGGAAATCATGTGTGTTCGATACCCCAAGGGGTTTGTAAATCATGTTCAATATCTAAATGATCAAGGATTCTCGCTACAATGAAATCTACAAGATCGCTGATATTGCGTGGAGACTGATAAAAGCCAGGATTCGCTGGTAAAATTAACACTCCTAATTTTGCTAAGCGCAACATATTCTCTAAATGAATCACTGATAAGGGTGTTTCTCTATGGACTAGAATTAATTGGCGTTGTTCCTTTAATGCAACATCAGCAGCCCTTTCAATCAGATTTCGACTCAAACCGCTGGCAATAGCTGCGAGTGTGCCGCTGGTACAAGGACAAATGACCATTGATTTTGATACGGAACTGCCACTGGCTATTGGTGCTGTCCATTCTTCGCGGCCAAAAACCTGCAATTGTCCGGGGGCTGCTTGATAACGTTCGCTTAAAAAAGCGGCCATAGCTGTCGGGCGTGACGGTAATTTGAAATCGGTTTCCATACCAATCACCATGTGTGCTGGTGCTGAGACGAGAAGATAAACCTGTTTTTTTGCCAAAATCAATTGCTCTAATAAGCGCAATCCGTATGCAGCACCTGAAGCACCGGTGAAGGCTAAAGTAATGCTTGATTGATTCATCAGTTTTGATTTAAACAAGGGCTAATTTCAACAGTTACATGCGCCAGTTGATCAAAATCTGCTACTAAATTTTTATAATGTGCGGCTGATTGAGGCGTATGCGTGACGATTGAAATAATCGCCGCTAAATGATTCGGGGCAATGCGCCAGATATGTAAATCCGCTACTTGATTATCTGCATCGGCTTCAATCAGTTTTCGTACTTTTGATAAAGTCTCTTTATCAACTTGACGATCTAACAAAATACCACTGGTGTCTCGTAATAAGCCATAAGACCATCGAATGATCAATATAGCACCAACAATTCCCATGATGGGATCCAACCATACCCAGCCTAATGCCTTGCCTGCAAAAAGTGCAATAATCGCCAGTAAGGAAGTTAAAGCATCCGCTAACACATGAAGAGAAGCGGCACGAAGGTTATGATCATGATGATGATGTTCATGATCATGACTATGATGTCCTCCGAGTATAAACAGACTGAGTAAATTAACAAAAAGCCCTAATATCGCAACTATAATCGCTTGATTAAATTGAATCGTTTGCGGACTGATTAAACGATGAATGGATTCTATGCCCATTAATAAGGCGACAACTACCAACACAATACCACTTGCAAAACCAGCCAGCGCATTCACCTTGCCAGTTCCAAAACTATAACGTGCGTCGTTAGCATGAAAACGTGAATAACGATAAGCAAAAACACTGATACTCAAAGCGGCAACATGCGTACCCATGTGCCAGCCATCCGCCAATAAAGCCATTGAGCCATAAAAAGTGCCAGCAGCGATTTCGACAATCATCGTAATGGCAGTTAATAAAATAACGCGCTTGGTATTACGCTCGCTCTCTGTGTGATCAATATTAAAATTGTGTGAATGAGTTTCTATAGAATGAAGGTGCATGATTTTTTTTAGGTAGACGCACTTTTGTGCGTCTATACTGTCAAGGTGGTGGGGACGACTCTTTATGCAGCCAACGCCCGGCTTCCTGAACTTCCTGTACGGCATAGAGAAACCGGCTCTGGGCAGAAGTCCGGGATCAGGCGACGCGCCAGGTGGTTAGTGGGCGGTACCCTTCTTTCGGTCGGTGTGCT
>JAUXCJ010000399.1 GCA_030618965.1 Thiomargarita sp. | reverse complement strand
TCCAAACTGCTTATCTTAACACTTAATTATATTTATATAATACTTAAAAATGGCAATATGCTTATAATTCTTTGAGTGAAATTAAAATCTAAAAAAATTTATTTGGTAAGCGTGAAATTTTACGGTTGCCACGTAGGTTATAATTTATTTGATTTAATTTATTTTATGGAGGGAGGTGGATTTGAACCACCGTAGGCATAGCCAACAGATTTACAGTCTGCCCCCTTTAACCACTCGGGCACCCCTCCAAAATAGAGCAGTGCATTATGAAGATATTAAATCAGAATGTCAAGAGTCAAAATACAATTTTTTTACTCTATTTTTTCCTCAAAATAAATTAAATAATTTTGAATTGCCATTTTATAGGTTATAATTAATTCCTGAATTAATTACCCAACTAGCTAGGAGTGTCAATTATGTTTTTCCGTAAGTTTTCCATCTTATTGTTTCTTTTGAGTATGATGGTTTTACCAATCACTCATGCTGCCGACTTACAAAAGGTAGATATAAATACTGCTAATGCCCAGACTTTGGCGCGTGTGTTAAATGGTATCGGCCCAAAAAAAGCGGCTGCTATTGTTGATTATCGTAAAAAGAATGGCCCATTTAAAGCTATTTCTGATTTAGATAAGGTTTATGGAATAGGCAAAAAAACAATTGCGAAAAATAAGGGCAAAATCATTGTATCAACACCAAAAGTATCGACACAACCATCTAAAAGCACTCGAAAAAGCGGCAGTTCAAAATAATAATAGCCAACTGTCTATCTCAAAGCTTTAATATTCATCAAAGCCTTGAGATAACTTACTCATCAGAATATCCTAATTGTCGTAAACTCCGTTCATCATCACACCAGCCTTGTTTAACTTTGACCCATAATTGCAAAAATACTTTGCAGTTAAGCATTATTTCTATATCTTTGCGGGCTTCCTCTCCAACAATTTTAAGCACCTTGCCTTTTTTTCCAATTACAATCGGTTTTTGACTCTGACGCTCTACCCAAATGATAGCATTTAGATTAGTCAAATTTTTATCACTTGAAAAATGTTCAATTTGTACGGTTAGCTGATAGGGTAATTCAGCAGCTAAACGACGCACTAATTTTTCACGTATGATTTCAGCCGCTAAAAAACGTTCACTACGATCCGTGATTTGATCTTCTGGAAAAATAGTTGTACCAATGGGTAAAAGCTTGGTGATTTTTGTTTCCATTTCTAGCAAATTTTGACCCTTGAGGGCCGAAATGGAAAATATTTCAACAAAGTCACGTTTACTTGCAAGCATTTGTAAATAAGGTAACAAACGATTCTTGTCGTGGACTTTATCTACCTTATTGATAGCCAAAATAACTGGAACAGTAGTTTGTAAAAGGGCTGATAGTACCAGGCTATCTTCTTCAGTCCACACTAAGGCTTCTACGAGCCACACGATAACATCGACTCCATCCATACTACTCGTTGCCGCACGATTAAGGTAACGATTCATCGCATTATATTTACGCTGATGCAAACCCGGCGTATCCACATAAATTGTTTGAGTATTGCCGACTGTTTTAATACCCAAAAGACGATGACGAGTTGTTTGAGGTTTACGCGAGGTAATGCTCAATTTTTGCCCCAATAGATGATTGAGCAAAGTTGATTTGCCCACATTTGGGCGACCTATAATGGCAACATAGCCACAGTATCCTTCATTCAACATTTAATAAACTCAAGGCTTTTGCTGCTGACGATTGTTCAGCACGACGACGGTTTTCCCCACGCCCATAAGTCGGCTGTGGTAAGACAGTAATAACACATTCCACCTCAAACTGCTGTGCATGGGGAGTACCATTAATTGCTAATACCCGATAAGTTGGAAGTGCTTGCTGTTTCGCTTGTAAATATTCTTGCAAACGGGTTTTAGGGTCTTTGATTTTCCGTATTGACAAACTCTTCAAAGGTTTTTGCCACAATCGTAAAATCACTGATTGGCAAGTACTCATGCTACTATCCAGATAAACTGCGCCAAGAATCGCTTCTACAGCATCAGCTAAAATAGAGGCACGTTGTTCGCCTCCAGTTTTTAATTCGCCACCACCAAGCCGTAAATATTTTCCTAATTCAATAGCTTGTGCAATTTTTACCAGCGTATCTCGTTTAACCAAATTAGCACGACAACGTGTCAATTCCCCCTCACTGGCATTAGGAAAACGCTTAAAAAGCGTCTCTGCAATAATAGTACTAAGCAGGGCATCGCCTAAAAACTCTAAGCGTTCGTTATTAGGTGTACCAGCACTACGATGTGTCAAAGCAGTAGTTAAATAACTTTCTTGCTTAAAGCGGTAGGCTAATGCTTGATTTAAACTGGTAGAATTTTGCTTCAAGGTGCGTCTATACTTATAATGTTCTCAAAATCAAGAAGGAAGGAAACATTAGCGATCAGTGGCACAATTTTTTGATACTTCACCGTAATTTCCATCCCCTCATCATCTCTAATAATGTCGATATGTTCTTTAGCCTGTGATTCCTTAAAAACCTCAACATGTTCTTGATCTAAAGTTGACATAAAAATTCTATAGATTTGCCTATCGGTTTGCATTACCACGTTTGGAGTTTCCTTGACTTTCTTCAAGGCAGAACCTACTATCATGTTATCCATATAAATTGGAAACAATTTTATGAAAACCACCACTAGAAAAAGAAAGATAAATATTGCAACAGAGACCATTATAAAGCCCATGCCACGTATTGGATATGCTCATGCCACGTATTGGATATGCTCATGCCACGTATTGG
>JAUXCJ010000427.1 GCA_030618965.1 Thiomargarita sp. | reverse complement strand
TGCCGGACGGGGTTTGCAACCCCGTCCTTAACGTTTTAGAGCCGCTAATTGCTTTACTCTGTACCCTCACCAAATATCCGATCATATCTTTTATTATCGCCTCGTCTCAGTTCATAACAGCTTTCAGTACTTACGACTTCTCCTGACTTTAATAATTCAGAAACAGTGACAAAACGATAACCTTTCTTTTTTAGCTTTGGGATAAATAAATCCAAGGACTCAGCAGTGCGATATCCACGCCCGTTGGCATGGGCAATAATAATTGAACCGGGCTTCACTTTGCGTAAAACAGTTCTAGCGATACCTTTAGCGGTTTGTTTACGCCAAGGATCTGCTGTCACCACATCCCATTGCACCGCTGGCAAGCCTGATTTTGCCAAAAAATTCAAAGATTCTGCACTGCAAGTTCCATAAGGAAATCGAAAAGTAAGAGGAACTGGGGGAATTCTGTTTATTTCTTTTTGCTTATGAGTAATAGACAGATTGCATTTGTTCATTTCAATATCTGCTATCAATTGGTTACGCAAAACCTCATATTGTCCTTGTGTCCATAAAATTTGATTTTCCATATCTTCTCCTTTTAAAATACGCAGATTCCCATGTGTCCAAGCATGATTACCGATTTCAAATAAGTGATCAGCCATCAACTGTTTAGCTTTATCAGGATGCGAGTGCATCCATTTTCCGCCAGCATAAAAGGTGGCTGGTATTTTATGTTTTCTTAAATAATTCACAATCTCGGCATCATATCCAGTGATTTCTTTAGTACGCTCACACAGATCAAAAGTGAGAGCGACTATTTTTTCATTATTGCGAGGAATGACGCGGCGAATGGAATTGCGTAATTTTGATTTAACCGGCGAATTAGCATGAGTTGGCACATATATATCTGGATGACCCCGGAATGGATTCTTTATTGGACGCTGTACCTTCTTGTCTTGTAAACTGCCAGCAAGTTCTGTTTTTGTCCAACAAGCGTTTAGGATCGTTGATGATCCTTGTATCAATCCATTTCGAGTTTGAGCTTGCAAACGCGCTTTTTTAGCAGCGGCTTGTTCTGCCTCAAGTTGAGCCGCTCGCTCTTGATCTACAGCTTGTTGACGTTTGATTTCTTCCAGTTTACGTTCAAGTTCAACAATTTTTTCATTTTCAGCTGGAACTATACGAATAGGTTTTTTAACATATTGACGATAAATTAAAAAATTACCAAAAAAATTCAGCAAAATCAGCAAACAAATAATTGAATAAATTAATAGGGGTTTCTTATGGTATTTTTTTAATTTGTTTGCCACCATTGAACAAGTTCTCCTAAATCAAAAGTAGAGTTAAAAAACAGATTTGAAAATAATCCTGACTGTTGGCAAGTTTAAAGGAAACCGCCACAGTCAGATTACTAAAGTAAAATACAGCTTAATATTGATAAGCATTCTTAAATTTGACTATTTTCCACTCTCCATACACTTTTTTCAATTGTACAGTTAGTCTCCAATTTTCGGCTTTACGACGACGTTTTTTACCAGTAACTTTAACATCTACACTAGCATTATTGCCAGATAAGTCAATAAGTTGAATATCATTAACTCGAAAAAAGTCATTGCCAGTCATCCCAGAAATCGTCGCCTTAGTTGGCCTTTTTATCCATTTTGGAATCGCTGAAAATTTGTCGTTGTTATTTAAGTCTTCATAATAACCACGAACTAAATTAACTGGTGCTTTACTAACTTGAGCTTGCTCATGCTCAATACGACGACGTTCTGCCTCCCTTGCAATACGACGACGTTCTTCCTCCCTTGCAATGCTACGACGTTCTGCCTCCCTTGCAATACGACGACGTTCTTCCTCCCTTGCAATGTTACGACGTTCTGCCTCCATCGCTTGTGCTTCTTCACGCTCAATACGCGCTTTATCAGCCTCTCCCTTTGCTATTTCTATTTCTTTCTCTAGTTTCGCTATACGAAGTCTTTCCTCAGTGTCTGCGAGTTTATTTTCCTCGATTTTACTTGGGTTGGATTTAGGAATTACTATAATTATCACCAATAATAAAAGCACACCAACACCAACTAATCCCCATTTCAAAAAAAACGAATTATCCACTGGCTTTTTTAGACGAGTAGTAGGAATTTTTTCCGAAGTAAGTTCTGGTTGAGGGGCTATAGGAGGTGCTATAGAATCAGCTTGTCCCAACAGTTTTTTACGCCAACTTGTTACACTTTGTGGACGTTCATCTTCGTTAATTTGTAGTGCCCAATCAATGCTTTCCAATAATTGCTGAGAATAAAGTCCACTTCCTATTTCTACCGCTGGGGTTAAAGGATCAGGTCTTTTCCGATATAAGACACTTATTCTCTCAGAGGAGGCAATAGGTGTTTTGCCACTAATCAGTTTATATAAAACCGCACCTAATGCGTAAATATCGGTCCAAGGACCTTGGCGTTTACCATTAGTTTCATATTGTTCAAACGGAGCATAGCCAGGAGTAACAATTGCCGTGACTGCTTGACTACGATTACTGACATCGTAACGTGCGGAGCCAAAATCTATTAACACTAAGCTATGATCACTATCCCGATAATAAATATTCGCGGGCTTAATGTCC
>JAUXCJ010000379.1 GCA_030618965.1 Thiomargarita sp. | reverse complement strand
CAAAATAAAAAAAACTGGCATCTCTAATTTAATCGGTGTATAATCTGCCTATCCTTTATTAAGGGGCCGTAGCTCAGTTGGGAGAGCGTAGCGTTCGCAATGCTAAGGTCGGGAGTTCGATCCTCCCTGGCTCCACCATTCATTTAGATTTTATTCATATTTTGCCCTGGTAGCTCAGTTGGATTAGAGCGTCCCCCTCCTAAGGGGAAGGTCAGAGGTTCGATTCCTCTTTA
The DNA here is from genome assembly GCA_030618965.1 of Thiomargarita sp. Lineage (GTDB taxonomy): Bacteria > Pseudomonadota > Gammaproteobacteria > Beggiatoales > Beggiatoaceae > JAUXCJ01. Next base: position 2,673 of record JAUXCJ010000379.1, on the reverse strand, counting down.
GGGCGCAGATTTCTCCCTCCCCCTAGCCCCCTCCCGCTGGGAGGGGGAACCAAGCACCCTCCACTATAAATCCTGATTTAAACAAAATTTTACAACATCACCACCGCTAATCCCAACAAGGCAATTCCCGTTGGCCATTTCCATATCCAACGAATCACATCGTCAGTGCGATAGCGACCAAATACATTTGTAATAGAAACCGCTATTAACACAACTGCAAATATTTTTGGCAAAAAAGTCAACCAGCTTGTGCCTCCTCCTAAAAACAATGTCGTGTACAACACACCAACCGTATAAAGTTGGAAGCATTGCATCACAAATAAGGCTCCCATATACTTACCACCCATTTCAACCATCGGTCCTGTCGCAATTTCTGCTGGTGCGACATAAATCTCAAAAGGTTCTTTGCCCAACATGGCATACATAGACATTAAACCTGCTCTCGCTAATAAAGGCATACTGAATAATCCCCAGCTACTTTGTTGTTGAATTTCAACTATTTGAACCAAATTAGTCGAACCATAGCTAATCGCCGCACCCGCTACTACAATCACAAAGGGTATATCGTAAGCCAACATAGATGATAAAGCGCGAGATATTCCAATAGAACCATTCGGATTAGCACATTGTCCAACGCCTAATGCCATTCCGAGCATGGGAACCATTAATAAATACATTAAAGTCAATAAGTCAGCGTGATTCGCTAAACCATCCATTCCGGGTACAGGCAATAATATTTCCGAAGCAATATAACCACCCAACAGCATCATTACAGCAATATCGTGCATGTAACCATGCGAAATTTGAGTTTTTTTAGCATACAATTTAATGATGTCATACAAGGGTTGGAAAAAAGGCGGCCCTATACGTCGTTCAATTCTCGCCCGAACTCGGCGCATCATCAATACTAGAACTAACCCCACTAAAAAAGCAACTAGGGGCATTAAGGTCATATCTATTAATAATTCAACAAAATCTATTTCCATTTTTTGTCATCCTAATTAGCCCCTCCCTCAATCCCCCCCGATGGGGTGGAAGTCCCCCCACCCAGCGGGAGGGGGCTAGGGGGCGGGAGAAATCAAACCACCCAAGCCAACGCCAACACAGTTACCACTAACAAATAAAACGGCGTATAACTCACCCGATAAAAGCTATGAAAACCACCTGCTAGAACTTGTGCTAAGTTGACCAAAAATTGTTCTAATTTAACAATAGTTCCTATAAACCAAGGCCCTATCACCCGCATTACGCCTGGATAAAAATTATGGGTGTAATTATAAGGCACGTCCGCCGAGAGAAAATGTCCACCTGCGTAATTATCCCATTGATGTGTGATAAAGCGACGGTTGCCAAGGAAGAAGATAATCGCACCAATGCCAACTCCATAAAAAAAGATACCTGTTACTAGAAGCATATTTAAACCGCCATTAGGCCAAATAATTCCGCCAATATGATGTTGCAATGCCTCATAACCTAAAGCTATTTGTGCAGTATCTACCAGCGTTAATGCTAACCCAGGCATCATACCTGTGATAAATCCAATCCCAGCTAATACCAGCATCGGTGCTACCATTGTCCAAGGAACTTCTTTTATTTCATAATGCTCTTTTCGCAATTGCCCTAAAAAAATATTATGAATCAATTTATACACGCTCAAAATAGTACCCAAGGTACTGATAGAAGCAGCAATCAACAATAAAGGCATGCCATTTTCTAATAATGCTTTATACATCAACCATTTAGACACAAAACCATTCATAGGCGGTAAGCCTGCTAAACCAATAATTCCCATCAATAGGACAACATAAGTCCACGGCATTCGTGTAATTAGTCCACCTAATTTATCTAAATTTGTGGTACCAGTTCTATATAACACCGCTGTAACCGCTAAAAATAATGCTGCTTGATATGTCGCATAATTAAAAACATGCAATAATCCACCCGCAACCCCCATTGGTGTCGCAATCACAAAGCCGAGCAACATGAAGCCACCTTGCCCAATTCCATGCCATGCCAACAATAAACGCGCATCGCTTTGCTGTAAAGCAATAAAAGTTGGGATAATCATTGTCAAAGCCGCTATCCAAGCTAATAAACTGCGTGCATCTAAAAAAGTAAATGGAACCGCCAAATCAACGAGACGCTCCATACCCATCGGTTTTAACAAAATTAAAACCAAAGCAAATAGCCCCATGCGAGCCGAAATAGCACTCAAAAAAGCCGCATTTGCTCCGGGCGTTTCCGCATAAGCTTCCGCTTGCCACAAATGAAAAGGCATTATTGCCATTTTTACCGAAAAACCAGCCCCAAAGAGTAAGACTAACGCCCATAAAGTTGAACTCGGCAAATCAGGCAGTGCTTTCCAAAAATCGGCAAATTCTAAAGAACCCACTTGAACACCAATCAAGACAATACCCGCCAAAATCGCCATCGCTCCGCCCATAGCATAAAGCAGATAACGAAAAGCGGCATCAGCCGACTTGCCACCATGATGCGTCATCATCAAATAACTTGCCCAACTGACTAATTCCCAGCCAATAAATAGACTTAAAAAATCACCACTAGACAACAAAATCAACATTGCTGCAACATTCACGGCTAATGAAATCCGCTGTAAACGTATATCTTTTTGATTTTCTCCCCATTCGCCTGCGCAGGAGAAACAGGAGCAAT
>JAUXCJ010000100.1 GCA_030618965.1 Thiomargarita sp. | reverse complement strand
TTAAATTTGATGTTAATAGTGTCACCCCCCTCAATCCCCCCCGCTGGGGTGGAGGTTCCCTCTCCCAGTGGGAGGGGGCTAGGGGGAGGGCTCCTTTTTATAACGGTGTTATTTTGTGTTCTTTAACATATTCTTCAATCCATTCTAAGGATTCAGTCCGATTCAGCGGAACAGTGTACAAATCACCCTCTGCTAAGTCGCAAGCTTGATCTCTTAAAAAATCAGATTGTTCTGTCGTTTCTACCCCTTCAGCAACTACTAATAAACCCAAGGCGTGAGCCATATCAATTGTTGCAATCGTAATCGCGGTATCTTGTGGCGTACCCCCTTCGATAAATGAACTATCAATTTTAAGGCAATCTGCCGGAAAACGCTTTAGGTAATTCAAAGACGCATAACCTGTCCCAAAGTTATCAATCGCAACTCTAACCCCAATATCTCTTAAATGTCCCAAGGTTTTAATGGTAAAGTCTGCATCTTCTAACAGTAAACTTTCTGTGACTTCTAATTCCAAATTATCTGGCTCTAAGCCTGCGCTTTCAATAGATTCTACAATCGCCCTAATTAAATTTTTACTACGAAATTGATAGGCTGATAAGTTTACACAAATACGATTTATCAAAAAACCAGCTAGCCACCAATCTTTTAACTGTTGACAAGCTGTCCGAAAAATCCATTCTCCAATAGGAATAATGTCTCCAGTTTCTTCAAGTACTGGAATGAATTCATTGGGCAAAACTAGACCTTTTTGCGGATGATAAAAGCGAATCAAAGCTTCCATCGCTACCAGTTCATTGGAAGCTAAGTTAATTTGCGGCTGATAAAATAAAACAAACTTTTCTTTTTTAATCGCTTGATGTAAATCAGTTTCCATTTTCAAGCGTGAAACTACCTTGCTACGCATTCCACGATTAAAGACAGCATAACTGGAATGCCCCATCGCTTTGGCACGATACAGTGCAGCATCAGCATCACGTAATAAACTTGCACTTTCTTCTTGATCGCTGTAATAAGCAATGCCGATTTTTGCAGAAGTGACTAGTTCATAGCCAACTAATGACAATGGACGTGCCAATAGTTCATTAATATTAGCTGCTAACTGAGTGGCATCGGCCAAATCTTGCATATTATCCAGTAAAATAATGAATTCATCACCACAAGCGCGTGCCAAGAAAGTTTTCAGTTCCGATTCTGACAAATAATCTTGTAAACGACGAGTAATTTCCATCAATAACCAGTCACCCATATTATGCCCTAAAGTGGCATTAATCATCCTAAATTTATTCAAATTAACCAATAATACCGCAATGTAATAATCCTCGCTTTGCTGAGCACGAGCTATTGCTTGTTCCAAATGTTTGAGAAACAAATGACGGGTGGGTAATTCTGTAAGTCGGTCATATAAATTACAGTTAGCCAACTGTTGTTCTAATGAAAGGTAACGGATAGAACGCTCAATCAGCGCCCAGTTCAATCCATCTTTAGAAAGCCAGTCTATTTGATATTTATTTGTCAAGTCCCTATCAATAGAATCATTGTTATTAACCAATAAAATTATTGGTATATTGAACTCCGCCGGCAAAGATGCTAAATGTTGATTTTTGATTGAATCACAGCTAACTAGACAAACATCATAACAATTTTTTTTAATCTGTTTAGAGGCATCTTCATAACTCTGAGCCCAATCCATGTTAAAATGAGGGGCTTGCGTGTCCAACATCTGACGAATTTTCAAATAATCTTGCGAGTTTTCTTCTATGAATAAAATTCTCATAGTTTCCATCTGTTTTCCTGTCTACTTTATCGACGATTGACTATTAATTTTATGAAGCTCATAAGTTTATTAAAACCGCGTTACTGGCCTTTATGGGCTGGTATGGGAATATTCTGGTGTTTAATCCATTTACCCTATAAGTGGCAACTGGCTTTAGGACGACAACTTGGACGCATCACCTATCGATTCGCGTTACGCCGTCGCAATATTGCTGATATTAACCTAAAATTATGCTTTCCGGAACTCAATGACAGTCAACGAAACCAATTATTACGCCAGCATTTTGAGTCATTAGGCATAGGCTTGTTAGAACTGTTCAGCGCATGGTGGCTACCAGATACCCGCTTAAAATCCTTAGAAAATATCCAAGGATTAGAACATTTACAGGCTGCTTTGGAACGGGGTAAAGGTGTTATTCTGCTCAGTGCCCATTTTACCTCATTTGAAATGGGTACGCGCTTTTTAACCATGCATACTGCTATTCATGGTATTTATCGCCCCCATGAAAATCCTTTGGTTGAATATTTTATGAAAAAAAGCCGTGAAAGCCATGCTGAAAAAGCGATACCCCGTGAGGCTATACGTGAAATGTTGCGTAGTCTCAAACAAAATAAACCGTTATGGTTTGCAACTGACCAAAATTTTGGACATAAATACAGTGCTTTTGTTGATTTTTTTGGAATCCCAGCAGCGACTAACACCGCAACTTCACGCATTGCACAAATCAGCGGTGCCGCCGTTGTACCTTGTTTTACACAACGATTAGAAAATAATCAAGGTTATCAAGTGATATTACAACCGGCTTTGGAAAATTTTCCCAGTGGTGACATACTACAAGATACATTACGGACGAATCAATTAATTGAGGCACAAGTTAGAAAAGCACCAGAACAGTATTTATGGGTGCATCGGCGCTTTAAAGATAGACCAAAAGGAGAGGAGGGGATCTATTAATAATATAGGGGCAAACCATTGCCCCTAGGGGTTCTCCTATATTTAATTGTAAGGCTGCGGACAAGTTTGCTCCTCATTTTCACGCTCCTGAACACCCCAACCTCTTGTCTTTGGTTTTTTGCTGCAACTTTCAGGGTTTTCTACCGGTGGTTTTGCCCAACCATTGTCATACAACCATTGCTGGTTACAACCGCCACAAAAAAGAATAAGTGAGGCAAGCGCTACACCCGAAAGCGGCTTTATGTATTGATAATTGTTTTTTATATTCATCATAAATCTCCAGTCTGTGTGTTTGTCTGTGATTAATCAAATATTATAATCTTTCTAAAAAGTTTTGTCTCTTATATCATTAACGACAACAATTTAAAGACAAATTTTATTAATTAAGGTATAACTTACTGTAAGTTAAATAAATAATATAATTTTTAATTGCCTTAGAGGGAATCTTCTATTAAAAAAACTTGAAGTTCGCAAACAAACGGCTATCATTAATATAGACACCCTATAAACAAAGAGGATAATTTATGGCTGCAACTCCATCTACGATGATGCCATTGGGCACAATTGCCCCTAATTTTACTTTACCAAATACCGTCACTGGTGAAATAGTGAATCTTCAGGATTTAAAATCTGATGTAGCGACAATGGTTATGTTTATTTGCAATCATTGCCCTTATGTAAAACATATTGATGCTCAACTAATCAAGCTTGCCAATGATTATCAATCAAAAGGCGTTTCTTTCATTGCCATCAGTGCTAATGATGTTGAGAACTATCCTGATGACTCTCCAGAAAAAATGAAAGAAGTCGCACAACAACTTGGCTATACTTTCCCTTATTTGTATGACGAAACCCAAGAGGTTGCAAAAGCCTATAAAGCCGCTTGTACACCAGACTTCTTTTTATTTGACAAGGACTTAAAGTGCGTTTATCGTGGACAATTAGATGGTTCAAGACCCAAAAATGATGTACCTGTCACGGGTGAGGATATGCGTGCTGCTTTAGACGCAGTATTAGCAAGGCAGCCGGTTAATCCCGAACAAATCCCGAGCATTGGTTGTAATATAAAATGGAAAGTAAGTGCATGAAGCTTATGAAACGATACCGCTTGGTTATTTTCTTGTTGTGTTTACCTAACTTGCTTTATGCCCATGAAGCTTTGGATAAATTTTTAGACGGTTTGCAAACTTTATCTGGTAAATTTGAACAAAATCTTTATGATGAAAATGGCTCTTTATTAGAAAAATCAAGAGGTAGGATGTATATCCTACGTCCTAATAAATTTCGTTGGATTTATCAGAAACCCTATTATCAATTGATTGTGGCTGATGGGAAAAAAGTGTGGATATATGATAAGGATTTGGAGCAAGTCACAGTTAAAACCTTAGACAATACACTAGGTAAAACACCTGCCTTTTTACTGAGTCGTTATCGTAAGGTAGAAACAGATTTTGTTGTGAATCAATTACCATCTAAAGAAAAGGGTATCACACTCTTAGAACTTATTCCCAAAAAAGAAACAAAAACGCAGTTTGAAAGTATGCGTATTAGCTTGCGCGATAATACCTTAGTCAGTTTTGAATTTAGGGACAGTTTAGGGCAAAGAACACGCATTAATTTTACTAGACTCAAACGAAATCGAAGGATTCGTGACAGAGTGTTTAGATTCACGCCACCAACAGGCGTGGATATTATTAATTAAGAAAAATTGAATTGTTTCGGTAGCAAGGTTTGAATAGCCGAAACCAAACCTTGCAACTCACTTTCTTCAAGCATATCGCTGAAACCATCAGAACATAGCATATAAATATCTGGTTCAAGTAATAATTTATATCAATCAATAACATGTTTCATTGTGTTCTCTACCAACCCGAAATTCCCCCTAATACAGGTAATATCATCCGTATTAGTGCTAACACTGGGGTAAAATTACATTTAATTCATCCACTTGGATTTGAATTGGACAATAAAAAACTCAAACGTGCTGGACTTGATTATCATGAATGGGCACATCTTGTCGAACATGATTCTCTGGAATCCTTTTTGGAAACAGTGCAACCATCACGCTTATTTGCATGTTCAACTAAAGGAAAAAGCTGTTATGCGGATCACAATTATCAGGCTGGAGATGCGTTTTTATTCGGCCCGGAAACGCGAGGCTTGCCGCAAACTGTGCTTGATCAATTTCCACCTGAGCAGGTGATACGGATTCCTATGTTACCTGGTCGTCGCAGCATGAATTTATCTAATGCAGTCGCGGTGATTATTTATGAAGCGTGGAAACAAGTAGGCTTTAGTTAGCTTAGCACTATGGCCGCAATATTAGCTATTGGCATTGCCACACTGGATATTATCAATACAGTTAATGATTACCCACAAGAAGACGCTGAGATACGCGCTTTAAGCCAGCGTGTCTGTCGCGGCGGTAATGCGACTAATACTTTAGTCATCTTAAGCCAATTAGGACATCATTGTACTTGGGGCGGTATTTGTGTAGATGAGCCTGATGGACAGCGAATTTTAGAAGACTTGGCACAATATCACATTGATACGAGTAACTGTAGAATCGAATCTCAAGGCAAAGTTCCCACATCTTATATTATATTAAATCAGCGTAACGGCTCTCGGACGATTGTCCATTACCGCCTTTTGCCAGAATTCGACTTTGATGATTTCCAATCCATTGATCTTAATGCTTTTGACTGGTTACATTTTGAAGGGCGTAACATTGTCGAAACCGCCCGTATGTTAGAGCGAGTTCAGCAAATAGCCCCGACGCTGCCAGTTTCATTGGAGGTAGAAAAGCCCCGTCCTGATATTGAGAAATTATTCAGCAAAGTAAATGTGTTATTATTTTCCAAAGCATTTGCTCAAAATTTTGCTTATAATGAAAACAATGCTGCTCAATTTTTACGGACAATGCGGCAATTAGCACCAGAAGCTAGCCTATTATGTACATGGGGAGCGAAAGGCGCTTATGCTTTAGACACGGACGGCACATTATTCCACTGCCC
>JAUXCJ010000247.1 GCA_030618965.1 Thiomargarita sp. | reverse complement strand
TTGGTGGCTGAGGGTTATGTTTGGTTGGGGCTTGGGCATATTGAGGGGTGTTTTAGTCAGTTGCCTTATGAGCCAGTTCGGAAAAAATTGCAAAAGTTGTGTGGTGATAAGGACTTGGTTGCTTTGGTAGGCAATATTTTGGATAGTCAGGAAAATGAGCCAGAACGGAGTTTGTTCCCTGATATGTTGTTGGCACCGTTTTTGTGCAATTTGTATTTGCATGATCTTGATCGGGTTTTGCAACGTAAAAAGGTGATGTTTGTGCGTTTTCGTGAGGATTTTATTGTGTTTGCTTTTGATGAGGATGCGGCTTTTAAGGCGTTGGGCTTGGCTGAACGCCAGTTGGGTAAAATTGGTTTGGAGTTGAATCCTTCTAAAACAAAGGTGGTTCGTTCGGCGTCTGAGTATAAGTTTAGGGGTAAGCGTTTGCCTAATATTAAGCCTTTGTTTCAAAGCCGTTGGTTGGATTGGCGGTTTCAGAAGGCTCCGGCTTTGACTGAGGTGGATACTGCTACAGGGCGTTTTTGGGAGAAGTTTTCTATTAGTCGTTAAATAAATTTCTCCCTCCCCCTAACCCCCTCCCGCTGGGAGGGGGGACTTCTACCTAACGCGGGGACTTCTGGGACTTCCACCCCAGCGGGGGGGATTGAGGGGGGGAGAAATCGCATTATTAAGGAGGTTTTTTTATGGGTGCTATGACTTTGTTAGTAGATCGTCGCGGTGCGGAGTTGAGTATTAGCCGGAATACTAAGGCGATTTGTTTGCGTTATCCTGATGGTGAGGTGCATAAGGTTGGTTTGTATGCTTTGTGTCGTATTGTGATTAGTGAGGAAACTAGCATTTCTTCGGCGGTTTTATATGCTTGTGAGACGGCTGAGGTTAGTATTGTGCTTTTGCCGGGTCGTTATAAGGGAACTAGTATTAATCTTTTTCCTTTTGTTGAGAGTAATTCTCGGTTGCGTCGTGCTCAGTATCAGGCTTATTTTGATGAGTCTTTTCGTTTGGAGATGGCTCGAAAGGTGGTTGAGGCGAAAATTAGTGCTCAGTCTTTTTGGTTGATTCAGCATGGTTTGGATGGTGATTTTGAGTCGGCTTTGGCTGATTTGGAGAAGACGAGTGATTATGCTAGTTTTTTGGGTATTGAGGGGGGTGTGGCTAAGGAGTATTTTGCCCAATGGCGTAGTTTGTGGGGTAAGGCGTGGGGTTTTAATGAGCGTAATCGTCGTCCGCCGCTTGATCCAGTTAATGCTTTGTTATCATTGAGTTATACTATGGCTGGTAATACGGTTGGGCAGATGATTGGGAGTTATGGTTTGGATTTGAGCCTTGGGTTTTTGCATGTGCCAGAGAGTAATCGCCCTTCGTTGGCTTTGGATGTGTTGGAGCCGGTGCGCCCTTGGGTGGATGAGTGGATTTGGCAAAAAATACAGGATGGTTTGTTGACTCCTAAGCATTTTTATATGGATAAGGGACGTGGTTGTCGTTTGAATAAGGAGGGGCGGGGGAGATTTTTTCCAGCTTGGTATAATGATGCTGAGGTTTGGTTGCGTGCGCCAATTCGGGATGCTGTGGCTTTGATGTTGGGTAATTTACGGCAATATCGTTAGTCTTTATTAGACCTGACAGGTTTCCAAAACCTGTCAGGTCTTTAAAACGAACTTTAGACCTGACAGGTTTCCAAAACCTGTCAGGTCTTTAAAACGAACTTTAGACCTGACAGGTTTTAAAAACCTGTCAGGTCTTTAAAACTGTAGTGGGAGTTTTGTTATGGTTTTTTTTGATTTTTTTAAAAGGCGAAGTAATTTAGGCTTTGAAAATGATGAGGTAAAAATTTTACTTGAACGTATTGCGGTTGCATTGGAACAAATAGTTGATTCTAATCAAGGTAAACCGTCAGAAAAGAAACATGTAATGGCTGCTTTGTCTAATTTTTTTATGCTTAGTAAAAATCCATCAAGATTAATTCCAGAAAAACTTTTTAATAAAATTGAAAGAGCTAAAGATGATATTCTGGTGGAATTTCTTGAGTCGAAAAATATTCAAGTCAAAACTCTACCGTCAGAAGATGCTGCTGATGATGTAATTAATTCTTTAGCTGATTTTTTGGGTAGTAATTATGATGGTTTACGTGAGCTTTTGTCTACAATTAAACGTAATATGCAAATAGGGGGAAATTTTACTCTGTCAATCAAGAAGTATTCTCAGAAAAATATTTCTTGTATTTGCCAATTTTGCACGAAATTACATGAGATTGCTTTTTTAGAACAGTATAAATATTTTAAAGCTCCTCAGTATGTGATTCGGGCTAAAACTACTGCTTTACCAAAAGCTCAAAATTTTTTTTCTGGAATTTGGTTAGAAAGATTCGTTTTGTTGTCAGTGCAAAAGGCGGTTGCTTTGGTTTCTAATGATTTGAATAAGAAGTTGCAATTCTCATATTTATTAAATCCACAAGTCGTTTTACCAAATGGGGATGATTTTGAGTTGGATTTGTTGTTTCGTGTTAATGATTGTTTTTATTGGATTGAAGCTAAATCAGGGGATTTTCAACAACATATTCGTAAGTATTCCAAAATATCTAAGATTCTTAATCTTGATTATGAGCATTCAATTATGGTTTTAACTGATATTTCACCTGAGAAGTCAGATGCTTTAACTTCATTATTTTCTATGAATGTCTATTCATTACGGCAGTTAGAGAGTTGCTTAATCCAGACAATCAAAAAAGATATTTGTGCTGTTTGAGGTTATAACTGATGTTACGCGGCAAGTTTCCAATTCCGAATAACTACAAGGATTATTTTTAATATTCGAGGATAAAGTTTTTTTTCAATTCGAGGATAAAGTTTTTTTTGCAAAAAAAAACTTTATCCTCGAAGACATTTTTGGGCTAGAGGCTACGCCGTTGATAGTAGTGGTAATGGAATAATCGTGGTTATAAAGGCTTATATTGAGAATCAATCGAATGATGGTGATAATTTCCAAATTGCCGGTTAACTTGCTTTAGTCAGCGTGAGCTGAATGTTTTAAAGGGCTTTAGCCTTATTCGCCCGCTTTAGCGGTTTTTGAAACCACCGGCTTTAGCCGGTGGTCGTTCATTAATCATTGGTGCTAAAAGTGATATAGCAAAAGCTGTGGCAAGAAAGTATGCCGAGAATGGGTATAACCTTTATTTAGCGCTAGAAAGCCAAGTTAACTGGTCATGAACCACAAGAGGTATAGTTATTTATGTTTATAAAAAAAGTAAGTGAAAAAGAGTATGATATTGCAATTGTTGGGACGGGGCCTGCTGGAATTAGCTTGGCTCTGAGGCTTTCTGAACAAAGTAAGGCTAAGATTTTGCTGATAGAAAGCGGCGTGCTAGAAAGTAAACCTGAGATACATAAATTATCAGAAGTTGAAGCAACAGGTGATCTCTCAAGCAACTACTACCCTAGACATTCACAACGCAATTTTGGAGGAACGTCAAATATATGGGGTGGTTGGTGTGCAACACTAGAAAAACGTGCTTTTCTAAATAAAGAGTGGCCTATCAAATATGAGGATATAAGGCCTTACTATAAAGATGCTGCTGAGATTCTTGAATTGCCTAAAGAAGCGTTTCAATCGCCAACCCAAATTTTTACTAAAGAAAGTAATATTATATATAAGCCTTACTACTTGAGTCCTCCAGTACGTTTTCATAAAAAATATGAAGCATCTTTACGTGATTCCAATAATATACATGTACTGCTTCATAATACCTGCACACAAATACTCTCCAACGGAAATATCATAGAAGCATTATTAGCTCAAGAGTCAGAAGGACATTCAACCGCTATTCATCAGATTAAGGCAAAGCACTATGTTTTAGCATGCGGTGGAATCAGTAATTCTAGGCTACTGCTACTATCGGGGATTGCACCTGAATCGCCAGTTGGCAACCA
>JAUXCJ010000288.1 GCA_030618965.1 Thiomargarita sp. | reverse complement strand
CCCGCTCCTTTCAGAGCGCCCAATCCATAAATAATAGCTTGATTTTGATCATCTTTAACTGTAAATTGATAAACAGACTCATTGATATTAGGCGGCAATATGTGAAGCTTCATAGCACGACATTCGTTAATCAGCATCACGATTTTATCGGTATTATCCATATCAGCCGACAAGACTGCCGCCATAAATGCCGCAGGATAATGGGCTTTGAGCCAAGCTGTTTGATAAGATAACAGAGCGTAAGCGGCAGAATGGCTTCTATTAAAACCATAAGCTGCGAATTTTTCCATTAAATTAAAAATCGAACTAGCTATTTTTTCGTCAACCTTTTGTGCGATAGCACCTTCTACAAATACCGAGCGTTGTTTTGCCATTTCTTCTGGGTTTTTCTTACCCATGTAACGGCGCAAGATGTCAGCACCACCTAAACTATAACCCGCTAAGACTTGAGCAATTTGCATGACTTGCTCTTGATACACAATTACCCCATAAGTTGGCTTTAGAATCGTTGCTAGGCTAGGGTGGGGGTATTCAATTTTCGCCTTTCCTTGTTTTCGATCAATAAAATCATCGACCATCCCAGATTGTAAAGGACCAGGACGATATAAGGCGACTAAGGCTACAATGTCTTCAAAATTATCTGGGCGTAGTCGTCTGATGAGCTTTTTCATGCCTGATGATTCTAATTGGAAAACGGCGGTAGTGTTGCCTTTTTTTAGTAAATTATAAGTATCAGGATCATCTAAGGGAATTTTGGAAATATCTACCGCTGTATCAGCAAAATAGTTGATCGTATCTAATGCCCACTTAATAATCGTCAGCGTCCGCAGCCCTAAAAAGTCGAATTTGACTAAGCCAACCGCTTCAACATCGCCTTTGTCAAATTGGCTCATTAAATCTGGGCTATCTTGTTCACAGTAGAGGGGCGTAAAATCGGTGAGAACTGTCGGCGCAATGACCACACCGCCAGCATGTTTACCCGGATTACGGATTAAACCTTCTAGCTTACGCGCCATATCTATCAATGCCCGCACATCTTCTTCTTGTTCATAGCGGCTGCGTAAAGCTTCTTCTTTTTCTAAAGCTTTCTCAAGCGTAATGCCCACTTCAAAGGGAATCAATTTAGCAATTTTATCAACAAAACCATGCGGATGAGCTAAAACCCGCCCGACATCACGCACGACTGCTTTAGCTGCCATTGAACCATAAGTGATAATTTGCGAAACGCGCTCACGTCCATAACGTTCAGCCACATAATTGATCACCTCATCACGACGTTCCATGCAAAAATCAATATCAAAGTCAGGCATAGAAACACGTTCAGGATTCAAAAAGCGTTCAAATAGTAGCTCATAGCGAATGGGGTCTAAATCGGTGATCAGAAGGGAGTAGGCAACTAATGAACCCGCGCCAGAACCACGTCCCGGGCCAACCGGAATATCATTATCTTTGGCCCACTGAATAAAATCGGCCACAATGAGAAAGTAGCCCGGAAAGCCCATTTGTACAATCACATCCAGTTCCAGTTTTAAACGCTGATCATAAGGCTCACGCAATTTCTGAAATTCTTCGCTATTTTTATCAAATAGGGTAACAAGACGCTGTTCTAAACCAACACGGGCTTTTTGACGAAAATAGTCCTCAACAGGTTCACCTTCTGGTATATCGGGAAAATCGGGTAGAAAATTTTTGCCAAGACTGAGTTCTAAATTACAACGCTGGGCAATGAGCCAAGTATTTTCCAACGCCTCTGGAATATCGGCAAACAATGCCTCCATTTCTTCGGGAGTTCGTAAATATTGTTGGGCATTATAGCCTTGTGGACGGTTTGGATCGGCAAGTATCTTGCCAGCGTGAATACACACACGAATTTCATGTGCTTCAAAATCATCGCTATTCAGAAAACAAACATCATTAGTTGCAACAACTGGCAGCTTGGTTTCCAAAGCCAGTTCAACAGCCGCATGAATATATGCTTCTTCATTAGGGCGACCAGTTCGTTGCAGTTCCAAATAAAAACGATTTGGAAACAAAGTTTTCCATTCAGAACAGCGTTGTCGTGCCAAGGGCAACTGTCCTGCTAATAAAGCTTGTCCTACATCACCCTCGCGCCCGCCAGAGAGTGCAATCAAACCCTCAGTTGTTTCCTTATTAAACCAAGCACGGCGCAAGTAAGGAATATTATTGACTTGTCCTTTCGTATAACTGCGGGAAACTAGACGGGTGAGATTACGATAACCGGTATCATTCTGACATAACAAGATCAAACGAGCACTGTTATTTTCTTCTTCATATAACCGCACATCGACACCAATAATAGGTTTAATGCCTTCAGATTGTGCAGCGCGATAGAATTTAACGAGGCAAAACAGATTATTCTGGTCAGTAACAGCACAAGCAGGCATTCCTGCTTCCCGCACCGCTTTTACTAACGGTTTAATGCGGTTCAGGCTATCAACCATTGAATATTCGGTATGTAAATGGAGATGAATAAAATGCGGCATAATGATGATTACAGGAGCAATTAACAGCGGAGATTATCCAGAAAATTTTCTAATTCAGTACTTATAATATTTCGCTATTATCCTCAACCTTCTTATCCTTTAGTGGCGGTTCAGCCTCTTTTTGCAAATTAACGACTTGATATTCATTCACTTCAGGCCAATTATCAAATGGAAAGGGTTTTTCCTCACTATTATAAGTCAGATAAACTAATATCTGATAAATATAAATACTGATACTTTGCCCGACAGGCAATAACTGTTGATTAAGCTTACCCGTCAATAGCACAACACCGAACTGAAATAATATCACGATACCTATGACAAAAATGGCAATATAACAAATAATGCCATAAAGCAACATAAAAAAAAGGCGAATCCAAGTGCTAGGGGTCAACAAACTGTCTCTGATTTGTTGTCTAAGTTCTTTCATGTGATTTTTCTCTAGATTTATGGACAGTTACTAATGAGGGGAAATATAGGTAGGAACGGAGTGCAAGGTTACCTTGCACTCCAAATAGTTGCTTACTGTTTCTCTTTTAACAGCTTCAGGATTTCATCAAGCTTTTTCTCGATGTTTCCTACACGTTCTTCCATCTTCGCGCGATGCTGCCTTAGTGAACCTCTATGTTTGGGCATATTGCCATAACCATATTTCGGCATTGGTGGCCTATTCCAATTTGGGGCATAACCCTGTCTTGGTCGGTATGTTGGAGGTGTCATACCTCTTTGTTGCCGCCTCTGCTCGTACATTTTTTGCCTCTGCTGTTGCATTTCATCCATCAAACGTCTACGTTCATTTGGATCATTAGATTGACGAAATTGCTCACGAAGCTTTTGCACCTCTTGCCTCTGGGCCTTTTGTTTTTCCATCCTGGCCTTTTGTTTTTCCATCATTTCTTGAGAGGATTTTGGAGGCTCAGGCGGTTTCATATCCGGCATTGCAGGTGGCGGAGGTGGCGGAGTCATATCCGGCATTGCAGGCATATCCGACATTGCCGGTGGCGGAGGCATATCCGGCATTGCAGGCATATCCGGCATTGCCGGTGGCGGAGGTGGCGGAGTCATATCCGGCATTGCAGGTGGCGGTGGTGG
>JAUXCJ010000006.1 GCA_030618965.1 Thiomargarita sp. | reverse complement strand
CCAGAAGGTCTGCTCCAAATTTTGACCTTTTTGATCCAATCATTGATATTGCCGTAAAACTTTGATTCATATTGCAAAGGGATAATGGGTCTTATTCTTAAACGCTTATACTGAGTTCTTAACTCCCTGATCAAGGAGGATTGATTAATCTCAGAGTCTTTCCCCCACGGATGATAGTTTAGCGTTGCAATCAATTTCAAGTCACCATTAGCCAGTGTCCTGAGCCGTTGGGCAGGTTTACCACGCTTGATAATCGGGGAAATACTTGTGGGCAAGAAATAGACAATCTTCGTTTCTGCGTCCTCTCCTTTGCAAATATCCCAGTAAAGAGGTGGTGCCTCTAGTAATTGAAGCGGATTGCTAAATTTTACTGTACATTCAATACAGGGGCCTGAAGGCGGATATGGACTATTACAATCTAATGCAAAACTTAAAGCAGGAAAGGATATCAAGCTGCTAAGTAAGGCAATAACCAGTAAGCATAACTCTGTTTTAAAACTTGCTTTTTTCATCATTATTCTCTATATCTGCTGAACAAGATTTACTAAGATATCTAAGATTAAACACGATTAAACACAAGTCACACGAAAAAATCTGTTTTAGGTTTTGATTTAATCCGGTTCAAATGTTTTGGTTGGCACTTCAAATCCAGGCTAATCGTCGGCATCGTTTTCGCCGCCGGCGGTTCAGGCGAATTAACCCAAGAAAAATAGGAAAACCTAAGAATGCTATGCCTTCTGATACTGGCGCAATGAGAGTACAGCTTTATCCTTAATGAAATCCACTAACAGCGTATCATCAAAAGCATCCAGTGCCGTACTAAAGCGTAAGTTTAAGATTCGTTAGCATTTATTTTCTCCAAAAAACAATCAAAACCAAATAACAGCCCTTGCGAATTTAGCTTACACTTGTGGACGGGCAAGCCCGTCCTGCCCACAAAAAAACCTGCCCCTGGCGCCGCCCGCTTGAGTACGCGGCTCACGCGCACACTCAACCAAGCCCAAGCAGGCTAGTTCATCAAAAAAAAATTTTTGACAAGGGTAACAGGGTAAGAGTGTAAAGGATAATCAAGGTTGCCTCAACAGGCGGAAGCCAATGGAGTAGTAGCGGAGGGAATCGGGACCGACGCCGCGAGTCGCCACCCCTGCGAGCCGCGCGGTGAAGTCCCACGAGCTCCCGCGTAACACGCGATACCGACCGGTACTAGGGCCTTTAGGGTTACTACGGGGGGAGCTACTGTAGTAGTCTCTACTATATATATCGGAAACCCACTCTAATACATTGCCATGCACATCATGCAACCCAAATGGATTCGCCCCGAAAGAGCCTACGGGAGCAGTGTACTTCCAACGGTCTTTACCCTTTGCAAAACCATCACAACATTCCTCTGTACCATAATTCATATAATCGTGAGAGGCCCTATTACCCCACCAATACTTAGTCTCCGTCCCAGCACGAGCTGCATATTCCCATTCGGCTTCAGTTGGCAAGCGGTATTTTTTCCCAGTTTGTTTGCTTAACCACGATGCATAAGCTGTGGCATCATCCCAAAACACTCTAATTACAGGACGATTGCCACGCCCCCAACCTGAATCACTTGGTTTACTTTTACCCGTAGCTTGAGCAAATTTATCATATTCAGCAAACGTGACCTCATACTTGCCTATAGCAAAAGCACCAACTGATACCTTATGAACTGGCTTTTCATTAGAAAAGCCACTGCCTTGAATATCGCCCATTCTAAAAGAACCCGCAGGGATTCTAACCATTTCAGGGCCTAGGCTACCATCCTTTAAACGATCACGGAAGACTTTACCGGCTAAGAAATTATTTGGTAAAGGTGGCGGTGTAACAGGCGGTGGGGGAGTAGTCTGGATACTTTGACAATTGTGATAGGGATCGCTAACATCCACGATACGCGGCTGATCAAACTGGAGTTCTAGTTTTTGAATAATCTCTTTGCCAACTTCCTCTTGTTTTTCCCGGGAACCGGCTGGCAGTGCCACGTTCCGCGCAGTGATGCTACGCAGTGCAACAATATTACCCTGACGATCTTTCACCGTGGCTCGAACCCGAATAAAAGGACAGCGAAACGCTTTATCTTCATAGAAATTTGTCAGATAAAAAATCACAAACCGCCCCTCGTGAATCACGACATCAACCGCAATACCGAGAGGCGATTCAGCGACTCCAGCTTGTGGCATTATCAGAATGGCAACTAATAGCCACAGTCTAACCACTTTTCCGAAACTTGCTTTGATCATTTTCTACACCATTCACCGTTGTTGACATTGAATTCTGGCAGCAATTTCTGAGAGATTATCCACCGACTTGGAAATATTGAGACACGTCGGTACACGGCGAGCATCAGTAATGCTCGTCTCTACAAATTTGTCTAATATATAGGCATAAAAGACCGGATGTCTGAAGAAAATAGCAAAAGAACAGGTGCCATTCTGAAATTTAACATTGTCTTTAATGATGTTTGGCTCAAAACACACTTGGGAAGAGCCTTTTAGGGTTCCAGCACATTCAGAATAGCCTTTTCTCTGATCACAATCCCATTTACGATTATCCCGACAACGCTCGGATAATAATTTTTGGTACTCAGCCTTGGCGCAGTCAATATAGCGATAGGATCGAGAAGCTAAATAAGCTTGTACGTTTGTCCATGTTAAACCGCATATATTTTGTTCCGAAGAAAAATTTTCAAACCATTTTTTCCCTTGAAAACATTCAATTTCATCGGAACAATCCCTCTTTTGTGCCTCATATTCCTCATCGAAGGCTTCTTTGGCAAAAAGATAGACTGTATGACGCTCTGCCCTATCCAGATTTTTATCACTGATCTCGACGCGACGGGGTTTTTCAAACGTCTTATCCAGTAGATCACGGCACTGTACATATTGCTCATGAAAATAAAGCTGACCAAACAAGCTACCATGGGTTGCCAATCGTTCATTAATGTGCTCAGTACAATCCTGACCTAAAATGGCACAAGCGGGCAGACTTTCTATATTAATTTGGTAAGTCATTTCCCGCCATTCCAGTTGTCCATCACTGATAGCCTGAATTTTGTAAGTCAACGTGGCGGGTTCTACATCCCAAAACTCACTTTCGGCGGATTCTTTCCATAATTCGACACCCTCACGATTGAGTTTAAGCTGAATAGCAAAAGTACTATCAGAAAATTGGCCCCTAGCAGTGATTTTTTGCTTAATGACTCCATCATCGCTGCTAAAACCCGTCAACTCGATATCCTTAATCCGAAAAGGTTTGATTCTATACTGTTTTTTATTATCCCTTTTCAGCGAGCGTATGACACGAAGTACTGTACTGCTATCAGTGAGTAGTTTGAGGGAGAACTTGACAATGGCTGTGCCATCTTTTTTCTCATAAAACCTAAAAGATTTTTTACCAGAAAATAAATCCGCTTTTAGGTTTAAATCTTCTGGCACAAAATAAAGAATCTGATCATTGTCGCAATCAGCAAAAACTGAAATACCCGTAAATGGCAAAGGGGGTATTTTCTCCAAGCAGGGCGTTGCAAAAACGCTGGCACTATTCCCCATTAGGCAAAGCGAAAAAAGGATTTTTGCTATCAAGGCTTGCATAAACTTTTTCATACATAATTTCCATAAACACAAATCGGGGTTATCCTAAATTTTTAGGGAAAGAATTTTTCTATTGTTGGTCAATTTCGCTATTAATATCTTCTTCGCCATTTATCTTTTCTTCTGAAATACTTATGTTGAACGTATGACATTCTGGATTGAAAAAGCAGGACGCAAATTCAGTCTCTATTTTTTTCCACATAACACATTTTGAAGAGTTAGGTTCGTCTGTTTCACAAATCTCTTTCATCGTCTCTATGTCTTTATAAAACGAACTAATACCCCCCTTTGCCATCTTAGGTTTCTGGCATTTTATATCATCAGGAAACATCAGACAATACTCAGCATCCGATGATTTTTCCGGTTTTTCACGGCTTGCCATCGTTGGTGCTGGCTTGCAAAATTCTGGCAAAATTTCACAAATCTGTTGATGCGTTAATCTCTCAGACAAGTTAGTCACTTCCATGTCAGGCAGGCAACCTTGTTCAAACTGCCCCCCCTTTAATAACTGGTAATTGAAATGCCGTGGAAATGCGTCACAATACCCATTTAGCTCAATCTTACTGTGTACTTGAACTGGCTGTGTATGGGTATTTTGAGCATTGATTAACGCGCTGAACTGGTATTGGTAATGAATTTCCATGACAGCACCTTTCATCAGGGCATCAACAAAACCATTCGCCTCAGTTCCAGCTAAACTGAGACTGACAACAACTTGATTTTTTGGAATGGTGTTATCAACGGTGCTATTAGGAAAATAGTGTCTTTTCCCACTGGCTGCTCGAAGTGCGAAACTGTATTCGCCTTTTTCTGGATGAATAGGCACTAAATTGACTTGTTGCCAGTCAGTATGCGTTTCTTTGAAATCGTCTAAAGATTCCCTGAGTTGCTGCCTATGAACATCTAAAAAAACCGTTGCCGTTACCATGACTCCTTTTGGGCTCGCGGTAAAAGAAATTTTAGGTGTCCCCTTTTTGTGCAAGATTTTTATCGCATTCCAAGGATAGTAGAGGGTAGTAACTTTGCCCGTCATGGTACTGTCAGTTAATAGCGGCGTTTTTTCCGCGTCAGGATTGGATAAAGTTTCTTTATCCAGTGGGTTTTGCAGAACAGGCACGGCTAATATTGCCATACTGAAGACTAACATTGCCCCTAATAGGATGAGTTTTATTAATTTCATAGTTGTAGCTCCGAAAAGTTAAAAATCTGGTATCCAAGGATCTTCATTGTCAGTTTGATTGCTAGGCTCATTGGGTTTTCCAAGTGGAAACTCAAAACATCTGGATTCTCCAGTCTCCTCAATAAACACTGCGTCGGCATAATGCTCACAAACCCCACTTAGCACCATAGCGGCTGAGTCGGATACGGCTTTGACTTCACCGGGCGCAATGCCTTTCAAGGTGATTGTTTCTTCAGGAATATGACTTAATGAAAGTGCCCGCATCTCTTTTTGGCTATTCATTTTAAAAGACTCACCCACAATGCCTTTTAAATAAGTCTCCAGTTCTTGATAAAACAAATAAGCCGCCAAATTCAGATTAAAATTGTCTGGATTAACATTGTTAGTGACAAACCAAAGTGGCTTGGGCGGAGCAAAGCTTCTCTGTAGATATTTTTTGATTTCCGTTTTAGCCAACCGTTCTGATTTTTCCCATGCAGCGTTAATAAGTGAATCAGCTAAAAAATCAGCCAGCAAGCGGCGAGGATTGACGCTGAACAAAAAATTATGACCTTGAAATAGGTAGTTGGTTTTATAGTCAAAATTCAAGATCAGCAGTTTTTTACCCGGCATCTGGGTATGCGCTCTTAAAACGTTTAAGCCCGTTTTACCAATTTTTATATGGACTGGAATAACCCCCGCAACGATATCCGTTTCGACTACCTCAGCTTGACCAATCAGCAACTTAAATTCACCCGTTTCAAATTCAAGACCAAAAACGCCGCCAAAGATCGGCAACATTTTAAGCGAGGCCTGCGGGTTTGAGGCTAAAATCCGCTTCCATTCAGCAGCAACCTTATCCAGATCAAAGCCTAATTTGAACACCGCAAACAATTCACCGTCCTTGCGTTCTGAGGAATAGCTTAACCGGAATAATTTTCTCTTGGTCAGCGGATCTTCTGCCAGAATAACCCTTTTGGGAGGGATATAATAGACACTGTTATCCTTTGAATCTCTCAAGATTATGGTCGCACTATCGGTTGGAGTACCCAGTTCTATCTGTTCACCGCTTGCGTGCATCACGGGATAAGCAAAACTATAAGTGTTGACTCCGCATAACAGAATGACTCCGATTAACCAAATAACGGCTCGTTTCATGTCAATCTCCATTGTTTTTTCAAGATAAATCTTGGATTTAAATAATAATTTAATCGCCTTCCTCAGACATCAGGATATTGCGATAGATCACATAATCCACATCTTTAGAACCATGTTCTGATTTAGACATAAAATGCTGGTTCATTATTGTTTTCAAGGTATTGCGAATACCGGCATAATAAATTCTTTCATAATAGGTATAGCTGCGTAATGGAAAATCTTTTTGGAATTTTTCCAAAATCCACTCTCGGATGTCAAGGGCCTCATCTATTTTTTTCTTCATTTCTCGTGTGACCCAAGGTTTACTCAAAAGCACCTGCATAAAATTATAATATTGTCCCAGAGCCGGCGTTATAAGATAAGCCTCAGCCGGCGGATTAGTGCCTGTCAACACCGACGGATCAGTTTTTTTCAACATGCGTTCATATTCCATAATGTGATTTTTGAGTTTTCCTAACAAATCAATAAGAAAACTTAAGCGTTCCTCTGCCTTAAGACTTTGTACACTCCCATAAGTAAAATAAGGCGAGCCTAAGTAGGTTGCGGCTCGTACCTTGTTACGAGGGGGATTTTGCAATAATTTATTTCTCATAAAATCAAGCACAGCATTTTCGTTCCTAGCAATAAAAGCCTCCGCCGCAGCATATTGAACATCGACATCAGGATCATCTGTCATCATGGCGGCAATGATTTCAGATACTTTTGAGCTGACTGTCTTGAATAAGAGACTTCTGGCATATTCATAGCCAAACGCATTATCCGGGGCATCCTTATATTTAAAACCCTCCAGAAATTTCAACTGATAATACTGATCCGGCGCTAATGGCTGGGCAATCTTCAATACCACCGAAGTAAAGCGTTTTTTTGGAGCGCGTTTATATTCCTTGATAGTATAAGGAATAACCGCTTTTTTAGGACCATATAATCGAATTTTTGAAGTAATCATCCCTTTAGCAACCGGAGCCAAAAAATGCAAAGCAATATCGGTACGCCTTGAAATTTCTTGTGCGCCCATTGCTGGTTTTGAAAAGGCCAATACCGGTTTTCCTGACTCATCACACTTGTCTTGATAAAAAAGGTAGGCCGCTTTATAACCCTCGGTATAAAATTTTGACTCAATCGGTCCCACCGGTGTGGAATCTTTAGGATTGGTTTTGGCTGAGGATTGGCAATCGGTGGCTTGTGAATTATGAAATGTCATACCGTTCACATAAGCTTGATAGGCAGCATCCTTTTTTGACATACTCAGAACGATCAATTCACTGGCGGCAGCAATAGCGGCTTTTCTCACGGAGGCGGATTCATCTTGTAGTGCTTGAGGGATCACATCTTTAAGCAACCAATCCTCGTTTTTAGCAGCCCGCGCCAAGGCAAAAATAGCCGCCCGTCTCACCCGATAATCAGAATCCGTCAAATATTGAAAGCGAAGCAATTGGAGAATGGTATCATCACCATTCACTGGTTTGCCGATATTTCTCATCGCTGCCACCATTTTTGCCCTAGCCACTGGATCATCTTCAGCCTGTAGTACCATCAATAGGGCTTGTTTGACGATAGGCATGATTTTCGACTGGCGCATTTTTACTCCGACATAACAAAGATTATCAATAATGTTGAAATCTTTGATTTTGGCTATCCTGTCAAAAAGATTTGCAAACGGAGTTTCACAGTGCTCCTTATCTTGGGCATCTTCACCCCACCAATCTTCTTCTTTTTCCGCCCGATCATGGGCAGCCTGATCATAAGGTACGCAAGTGGGGACTCCGCTCACTAAGTCATTGGGATCTTCGTTGCCCTCTAAGCAATAACGGGCTTCTTCATGCGATTTACAAGGATAGTTTGTGGCTTGTTCTCTCAGTGCCAAGGCGGCATTGCCCCGTACTTCGGGCGTTTCTTCGCTATCCAGTAATTTGGACAATAATGAGATCACCACCAGTGATTTACGATTGCCCTGCACTCGCAAGCTTAAAGCTGCGTTAGCGCGTACTCCCGGCTCTGAGTCGTCCAATGCTGATAGTAGTTTATACATAATCGGTGTAGAGAAATCTCCATGAGGACCAAGTACTTTGGCAGCAGCAGCCCGTTCATTGGCATCTTCGGAATCGAGAGATTCTAAGCCCATCATGGTGACTATTAATCTTTTCCAGCTGTCTGTCGCGGGATCAGCCATCGCATATCGGCGTAGCAATTCGGCTCTTTGTCCAGATTCTTCAACTTCATAGTAATATTCATTGAGCTCATAAAATGAAATTGGACCAACATTGTAATCATTACAAAAGCGATCCCACCAAAGCGGGGGCTTTTTTTCGACATATTCTGTCCCTTCGACACAGAATTGGGCTTGTTGCCTAAATTTAAGCGTAGAGTCAATCAGCCGTTTGGCGGTATTAACTCCAGCCGATTTGAGTAAAGTATTGGCTTCGCTCACGTAGGGAATACAATTCATTGTATTTTCTAAGGCAGCTTGACAGGCAATATAGTCATTATTGCAGCTTGTCAAATAATCCCGACAGGATTCGGTCAAGTTGGCATAAGCACGACAAACGTCATTTTGACGGTTTTGTGTGGTTGCTGCGATACCCTTGACGGTTTCAATTTGGTCAAGTTCAAAGCAATCCAGCGAGCCAATAGTCATGCGTCTAACCCGGGGTTTGAATAGCAATTCTGGCAGTGATTGGGTTATGCATTGCCAGTATCCTCCATATTCGGTGGCTTGGCTAATGGCGGTATTGCTTATCAGGAGGGTGTAGATAATTGTGGTTGTGATATTACGTATCATGGTGATTAAAACTTTTGTCTCGAAAGCATTCGTAGTAGGCGATAAATCGCCTACGAACTGTGGCGTGTAGTTACTAATAAGGTCCAAATTTTTTG
Source organism: Thiomargarita sp. (assembly GCA_030618965.1). Lineage (GTDB taxonomy): Bacteria > Pseudomonadota > Gammaproteobacteria > Beggiatoales > Beggiatoaceae > JAUXCJ01. Next base: position 2,393 of record JAUXCJ010000006.1, on the reverse strand, counting down.
CATAAGCCGCCCATATAAGCGTATTCATCAATCTGTTTATTGAGTTTACGAATTTTGTCCCTAAGCCGCCTTTTTTGTTTTTTAAGCTCCCTTTGCTGTTTTTTCAGTTTTTTGACAAATTTTCCAGCCAATTTTCCAATTAAACCTTGTAGGCTTTTTTCTTGCTTTTTGATCTTGGCCAATTGTTCACGCATCTGTCTTCGCTGTGCTTTCATCAATACCAATGATTGTTCAATATTATTTTCACCACGGGGTTGCCATTGCAGGGCTTTGCTAATCTTGCGCTCATAAAATTTGATCATTTCTTTGTTATGAAAAACCCGACAATCCTTGGTTTTAAATTCGCCATTTTGTTTGCCAACGACCCCTCTACAATATTGCCACTTATAGTAAGGGCAGAATCGTAACTGATAATTGGTTTCCTTGCAGGCGAACCATTCTTCATATTGACATTTTTGATTGATGCCATAACAAGGGTCATCATGCGATCCATGTTTACAAGTTTTTTCTGCTTTTGTCTGATCCTTTCTGTAGTTTTTATGGCATTGTTCGACACGTAATAGCCGACATTCTGTGTTTTTATTTTGAATCCGATTACAGAGCCTATTAAGCAGCGCGTGGCACGCTTTTCCACGGTTGAAGTTTGCTAGACATTTGTTATGCAACCGGCTTTCGCCCTGCTCATAAACAAATGCTTTCTGCTGTTTGGCTTTTTCTTCGGAAAGTTCATCATGTTTACTCGGCTCATCCAAAAAATTTTCGGCAACGACAGGGTTAACGGATAAAACTGAAATAATTACAGTTAAAAACAAATTAAAAAACAATAATTTATAAGGAAAAAAAATCATCTAATTCCGTTTTGAATAAGATGGTGATGCGGGTTATAAAACCCGTCATCACCTGAATATTAATTAGTTGTTGAAAAAGTCGTCCTTCTGTTGTTCAACCTTTTGATCAAGCACAGATTTATCACCTGGAGGCGGTGTGGTGCCTGTTTGACCCACTGCAACAGCATTACTGCTAGGCTGTTTCTGTTGGCTAAGTGGGGGAGTATCTCCATAAATATGATCTGGACAACCTTCTTCAATACGGTAAGCGTTTCTTGTGGGATCATAATCACCTTGATAGTGAAACATATCCGGGTACTTATTGCAGTATCCCTCAATTTGCACCCCGGCTGTGGCAGTAGAAACTCTATAGGGGTGTGCTGTAATATTAATGGTTTCAGTCACCTGCTCTGACGATTTCATCTTGACAAGCGAATAGGCAGCACTCACCCCAACATTCCAGCCACTACTCATACCACTCCCCCCTTTTCCCAAGATAAAATTAGCCACCCACTTGTTCTGTGCTTTTGGCAACTTAAGTTTTTGCGTGTTTGGTTTGGGATGATGGGCCTTGAAGGTCCTAGCAATGATAATCTTGGAAATATCGCTAATCAGTTTATCCCAAATTTTGTCGGTATCTCCTTGAATGGTGACAATTTCAATGGCCTTCTCTTCAGTCAACTTCCTTGTTATTTCATCGACCTGATAAGAGCCAGCAATATGGGTAAAACCAAACTGCTTTCTTATATAGCTGTACACACTGGACCAATGAATTTTGACTTGGGCACGGTAGGGTGTGGTTCTGCCCGGGAAATCATAGGTGTAGTTAAACCCCAGTGCCGTATTCGGACTGTTTAAGCCCATTACCACCAGATCAGCCGCCGCTCTTCCCATCAGCATAGATAGGGCCACTTCATTGGAAGGAATGCTGTTTTTAACTTCCGTTGTCGCAATGATGAATTCGCCCACCCCTTTCATATTCAAGGTAGAACTATAAACCCCACTATGCACGGGCAATTCCGCAATCTGGATTTTCTCAGCCGGAATACCATCGGCAATCATAGCCAGTCTTTTCTGCTGAATGATGGGATCAAGTTCCTCTTTGGTGCCAGATGTCGCTCTCAGTGTAGTTGTCATCAGGGCACCCTTGCGAGAATAGGCGAAACTAAATTTTGGAATGCCCTCTTTTTTGATCACTTGGAGTCTGGACCACGGCAGATAGATAACATGCTCATCGCCATCTGCGGCACTGCCCGAATACACCTTCGTTTCAAACTCCTCTCCGGTGGTTAACGCCTTCAAACCGGACTTGCCATCAATAAAAGGTACAGCTAAAGCTATCTGGCTGGAAGCCGCCATTAACATAGCAGCAAACAAAGTCCTCGATATTCTCATATTATAAAACCTCTTTAATATAAATAAGTTAAATTAATAAGCTAAACTGAAGGAATTTCCTCCGTTCTTAATGAAAAAACGCAAATTATTGTATCATCATTAACCAATAATTATGACATTCTTACATAATTATTTGATTAAATTAATATTTATAACCAAGCGAGTTTTTGT
>JAUXCJ010000392.1 GCA_030618965.1 Thiomargarita sp. | reverse complement strand
GCTTGCTTCTGAGCCATCTGTGACAGCTAAAATATTTTCAAAACGTCCTATAGGTGATAATTGACCGCCTGTTGTAGAAGTTGGAAACTCTTCCTTTTCTTCTTGGATTTTTATAGCTTCCTCTTCTTCTGCTAAGAGCAGTTCTTTCGCATGTTTTCGGTATCCTGAGATAAGTGCATAAAGAATAATAACCGCACCTGTAGTTAAAGCTATTATCAATATTGCAAAACTGGTAACATCTAAGATAGTAATGGTAGTTTCACTCAATGGATCAATTTTACCCATTTCGGATAAATAAACAGGCACTTTGAGTCCACGACTGAATAAAACCAATACCATAATGATACCCATGACCATTTTGACCATGAAATCTTTGACATAGGTTGTTCCAATCGCTCCTAATTGCACACCAAAAAGTGAGCCTGCTAGGATAATCATCGCTAAGCGAATATCGACAAAACCGTCTAAAGCATATTTAATCGTTCCACCCATTCCCATCACAAAGGCGACGACTAATTCTGATGCTGAAGCCATGATACCAGGCACACCTAATATATACATCATCGCTGGTACGCCAATAAATCCTCCAACCGCAATAGTCGCTGCCAGCATACCAGTCGCAAAACCAAGCGGAATGGTAAATAGTACCGATATTTTCGTGCCGATACTGGGAAAGTACATCATTGTACCCGGAATATTTATGGATTGTACCCAGCGTGCTGCTTTGGTTACATGATGTTCTACACCACCAGCTGAGCCAGCTCTATAGATTTTAATGGCATCGCGTAAAACGTAGCCTCCGACAATGGCGAGTATAACGACAAATACTAAAGATACATACAGATTAGAACCCACATCTCCAAAGGCTGCTTTAATATCAGTTTGTATGGTTGCGCCATAAAGTACTCCTGCTTCGGCTGAAATACCCATGATTATGCCAAGTTTTACATCCACTTGCCCATATTTCGCTCGCTTCATCGAACCTACTAAGGCTTTGGGAAATTTATGGCACATATTACTGGCAACTGCCATAATTGCGGGTACACCCATACTCATCATAGCTGGTGTCAAGACAAAAGCTCCGCCAGAGCCAATAAAGCCACTGACTAATCCGCCGATAAAGCCAACAATTAGAAGAAACAGGATATCTTCTAATCGGAGACTCAAAAATCCCCCGACTTCAAAGTCCAAAGTACCTACATTGTTACTTGCATCACTGACAGTAATGGTTTCTTGTTCTGGTATTCTAGGGGCAATATAAGTTACTGATTCTCCAGTGCCGCGTATTTCACCCTTTAACGCTTCCCAAACTATTTCGCCCTCTGCCCCAGAGATTGTAAGTTTTATCTCGTCACTGGTTTCAATTTCTGCTGGTAATTGGTCAAATGTCAGTTCTGCTGCTTGTGCATTCCCAAATAGGGGAAGCAATAACAGAAAATAAGCAATGATAAATAGCTTGGACAATCGGTTTTTCATTAATTTTTCCTTTGCAATGTTCATTTTTTGACGCTTTTTGCTTTAATTCCCAACAAGTCCCAAAAATGACCGGTGAAAGCTCCATGCACTATCGAAAAAGCGAAAGCCATGCTGAGGGGTACAATAAAATACCAACCGCCCTGTTTGGATAAATCCAAAATAGGCTGTTCAAAGTAGTAGAGTAAAAAATAAAGCAAGATACTCAAACTACCTAATACAAGCGTTTGAATCAAAATCTTGGATTTGCTATTTTTTTCCATAAAATACAATCTCCAATTAAAATAAGAAGTTAATTTAATGTCAGGCTATATTAGCGACAGCTAATAGCCTAACATAAAACTCAGGTAAAAATTAAGCCTATAAATAAAATTTTTTTAAACTTTTATAATAACTATGATTTTTTAATCAAAGCCATGCTTTTGCAAAAACACCTCACTGATTCCACTATCTGCCGCTGCTGCATCACCAAGTAATAATCGCTCTAAATAACGAGCAATAATATCGACTTCTAAATTAACCCGTTGCCCAACTTTGATTTTATCTAAGTTCGTCATCGCTAAAGTGTGTGGCACAATATTGAGTGTGAACTCTGCACCTTGAACTGAATTAACCGTTAAACTGATGCCATTAATACAAATTGAGCCTTTTTGGGCAATATATTTGGCGAGTTCATCAGGTGCGCGAATGTGTAAACGGATGGAACGCCCGTCGTTATAAGATTGTGTGATGCTCCCCACGCCATCAACATGTCCGCTTACAATATGTCCGCCTAAGTGCATTTGAGGCGTAAGTGCTTTTTCCAAATTTACCTTACTACCAACGACTAATTCACCTAAAGTTGTATGAGCCAGCGTTTCACCTGACACATCAGCCCAAAATCCGTCGCCGGGCAATGTTACTGCTGTTAAACAAACTCCATTAACTGCAATACTATCGCCCAGTTCTACGTTGTTAATATCTAATTTGCCTGTTTGCACATATAAACGTGCATCGCTACCCATGTCTTGTTTTTGAGCAATTTGCCCAACGGCTTGAATAATTCCTGTAAACATAGCTTTTCCTGAATAAAATGCCCCTCCCCCTAACCCCCTCCCGCTGGGAAGGGGGTAAACCTCCACCCCAGCGGGGGGGATTGAGGGGGGGAGAAATCGTGCAATTAATTAACAATTACTTATAAATAGGGCGAGCAGTAATACGCCAATCGCAGCCAACGGCACGTATTTCCAAAATATCCAAGGAAATATGCTGATTAAGGCGTTCAATGTGAGGTAAATTAAATAAGCCGCGAGCTTTGTTACCCATTAAAATAGGTGCCATATAAATTACTACTTCATCAATAAGTCGGATCGTAG
>JAUXCJ010000302.1 GCA_030618965.1 Thiomargarita sp. | reverse complement strand
TTTTTGTGCCTAAATCAAACCCTGTTAGGCTTTATATTACAAATATGTTTGGTAACACTATGTGGACTGGCGTTTGGAATAGCATGAGTCAAAATTTTAGCTTTTCACAGGCTTTTGATTTTAATCCACTAGAACAAGGAGTCCCTTTAGAAATTTATTTTAACCATAAGCTTGATCAAATGTATATCACTACCGCAAGTCCGGGGTATTTGAATGTTTTTGATATTAAAAACCCTGCTAAGCCTAAGTTGATAAAAGCGATTCCTACGGCGAATGGTTCGCACCATGTTGTTTTGTCACCAGATGAACGTTATGCTTTTGTACAAAATAGCCTGTTAAATTTACCTGATATGAGTGATGGCTCTATTACAGTGGTTGATTTGAAAAATTTGACGGTAAAAACAACGATTGATACTTTTAAAAACCAAGGATTAAATCCAAATTGTATCGTTATGATGCCGAAATGGCACCATGACGATGCACATTAATTTTGTAAGTTAAGAGGTTGTATGATCACTGTCACAATAAAACACTATGATCGTGCGAATAATAAGTTCTGTTCTATAACAGAATAGCAATTGATATAACGACTTTGCTTCGTTTTAGTAGGAGGAGTTAAAGCCCCTACAAACTCTACTCAGGCTAGGTTATATCTTTTTTTTAACGACCGATTAAATACGACTGGTCATATAAACAGGAGGGCATTATGCCTAAATATATTATCGAAAGAGAAATCCCTAATGCAGACCAATTAAATTTAACTGATCTTCAACAAATTTCTCAAAAATCTTGTTCTATCTTGCAAGGTATGGGGCCACAGATCCAATGGGTAGAAAGTTATGTGACGGACAATAAATTGTATTGCGTCTATATCTCACCAGATAAACAAAGCATTAAAACCCATGCAGAGCGTGGTGAGTTTCCTGCTAACTATATTGCTGAAATTAAAACCATGATTGATCCAACAACGGCTGAAAATAACCTAGGTTAAAAACTATGAAAATCAATGTAGTCATTCAGGGCAATGCGTGAAATCACTGCCTGAAGTCTTTAAGGTTGAAAATGGACAATTCATTATTGAGCCTGATAAAGGAACTGAAGGTAAAGTCGTTGAAGTGATTAAGAAATGCCCGTCTGGTGCTCTGAAACGTATTGATTAACGCTTGCACTTTAATACGAGTCAGTTTGTATATCGATCACTCAGCTGGCTCAATTAATAAGTATTATTTAAGGAGTCTTTATGACTAGTACAACAAAACGCATCCTTGTAGTGGGAGGTGGAATTGGTGGCACAATGACCGCTAACAATTTGGTTGCTAAGTTCTATCCTGAAATTTTATCTGGTGAAATTGAGATTATGATGCTCTCGGATTCAGCCAATCATGTTTATAAGCCTGCGAATATGTATGTTGCATTTAGTGCTTATCATCCACATGAATTAGTGCGCAAACAACGCTCATTATTACGTCCAGAAATTTTTTTTCATGTGGATGCGGTTGAGGGATTTGAGTTTGAACAAAACCGTGTCTACTGCAAAAGCGGTAAACGCTACGAATATGAGTTTCTTGTTATTTCAACAGGTTGTATTCCATCACCTGAACGAATTGAAGGTTTAAAAGAAGCAGGGGATCATTTTTATCAAACTAACCCTGCACAGCAACTTGCTCATAAGCTACGCACTATTAAGGAAGGGCGTATTTTTATTACCGTTAATTTCCCTAAAACCCCCAATGTTCCTCACCAATGTGGTATTGCTCCAATCGAAACCACCTTAATGCTAGACGAATATCTACGCAAACGCGGGGTTCGTGATCAGGTAGAAATCATCTATAGTTATCCAACCGTCTCGCAATTATTGCGTAACTGCTTATTTTTACAAAAGCCAACCTGTGATGTCTTACCTACTATTTTTGATAGTAAAAACATCACCTATCAGCGTGGTTTTACGTTGGATAGAGTTGATCCAGATACAAAAATAGCTTACTCGGAGGAAGGTAAGTCGCAAGAATTTGATATTTTAATGGCGACGCCACCCATTCGTGCGGTTGATGCGGTACTTAACTGCGGAAAATCAGAAGCACAAAATAATGAAGGCTGGTTGCCTACTGATTTTGAAACCTTAAAAATGTACGGCACGGATAATGTGTATGTGATGGGTGATACTGTTGACTTACCCGTTAGTAAAGCAGGTGGCACTTGTCATAATCAATCCCCTGTTATTGTAGAAAATATCGCTTCAGAAATTCGTCGGGGTTATACCTCAGCCATCTATGATGGAAAAGTCCAAGCTATCGCCCAAATGGGATTGGAAGCAGGGATGCCACTATGGTACGACTACAAAAATGATGTGCAAGTCGTTCCACCCACCAAGCTAGGCGGTTTAATGCGCAAGACATTTAATCGTGGCATTTACTGGGCTGTCGCGCGTGGAATTGTTTAAAAAATATAGTTAAATGGGAATACTTATGTCTAAAGAAAACCTTATCTCTGATACCGCATTGAATGATCCTGCAACCATTGACGGTCTTAAGAGCTTAATTGATAAAACTGCACCGCTAATACAGGCGGGCAGATTTGATAACATTGTCGATTTGTTATCGCTAGTCTCCGATAACATCGCATTTCTGGATGAAGCGGCACTCCAAAAAACTACTAAAATTGCTGAAGAAATTATGGCGTTGGGCTGGACTGGCGGAAATGCTGTGCGGATGGCAAATGCACAAACGGAAGTATTAAAAAATCCACCGGGATTGCTAAAATTAATGGGTTCATTAAATGACCCTGATGTCCGCCGTGCATTACATTTTTTTATCGGGACGATGCGTATTATTGGTCGGCAGATGAAAAACGATTGATTTATAAAATAAAAAACAATTTCTATAGGGCGTGTTAACGTTTCATTCTAACAGATTGAAATTTAAGTCGATTACTGAAAATCATATGTGTAGAATAAATATTAAAATCAATATCTCGCAATGAAACGTTAACACGCCCTAATGAAATTACAAGCTAATAAAAATTCAGTGGATAGAATCAAGAGCTAAAGCAAAAGATTGTGCCACTTTATTCTGTCGCTGATTTTAGTAAAGGTATCTAAAGATGTTTATGATCGAATATAAAGATACCTTTAAATAAAGAGTTGGCAAGCAAATTGAATCCAGTTGTGCGCAGCTGGATTCAATATTATTAGGACATTCTTTCAGTATAAATTGATCTTTCAAAACCAGTGAATTCAAGTTACAAGTGTAACACTTGAAATTATTTAATAAATCAAACGGATACCTATTTTTCAGTAATAACTATTTATTTCCTAGCAAATCAATGCTCCTAAAAATTGGAATTCCGCTCTGATTTTTTATTTGCAGTTAATATGAGCCCTAGCGGATGTTTGCAAGCCGTTACAAATAAGCGTGATCCATTTCAAGTTTCACAAAAATTGTTGGCGCGACTGATAGCTTTTTACATATTCATACTAAACTTATTTGTA